>JAGPMN010000030.1 GCA_018052825.1 Methanothrix sp. | reverse complement strand
TGCAGGATGGGACCTGACAGACCTGGTGATCGATGATCCAGATGGAGGGTCAAGCGTAGACCTTGCCTCAAAGACGGCGACAATCGACTTAGATGCCGGAGAGGCCATAGCAGTGAAGTTCACGAACCAAAAAGAGCAAGAGGTATGCACCCTTGAGCTCAGCAAGACCGCCCTCAATACCACAGTGACGCGTGGCGAGGATATATATTACGTGATCAAGCTCTGCAACAACTGCACAGGGGTTGTCTACAGGAATGTCACCCTCTGGGACGTCCTTCCTGCAGGTGTCGAGCTGGTATCAGTCTACCCGCAGCCCACATCATCCACACCCACCACCCTCACATGGTTCTTTGGCGAATTCGGCACTGGCTGCTTTGAGGTTGAGATAGTGGTTCGCGTCCCGATAGTCGATATCAACTACGACATGGAGCAGGGAGTGCAGGGTGAGGGATTCGTAAACGTCCACAACGACTACGACACCCACCAGGGCCCTGAGTCCGTGAAGAACTGCGCCTACGCCAAAGCAGACTACGTCGCAACCATATCCTTCTGCGCCACTACTGGCATCGTAGACCCGGGAACCGAGCTGAAGAGGCGTGAGTCTGGCAGCGGCACATACGAGAGCGATGAGGTGACTGCCATGCGCACTGAGAACAAGTCCATACACACGGCTGCAAGCCTCTCTGCAGTCTACAGGCCGACCACATTCAACCTGCCCTCCGGCCGCTCAATCACATATGGCAGCAAGTGGACAGACAAGTCAAAGGCCATCAACACGATAACCGGAGCCACAATGAACGAGGAGTACACCCACGCCACATCCATAGACAGAGACAGATCCGTTGATATCGATGACAACGGCACCACAATGAAGACAGAGGTGACATTCGAGGGCTCGGGGCATATAGGAGTTCTCAAGAAGGAAGAGCCAGACTCCCATCCTAAGGTCACCCCGGCATACGAGGCCACAGAGGACTATGTTGGCAGGTTCAATGTCACAGAGACTGCTGACGAGTACGGCAGCGGCGTGCGGTCCAACAAATCGGTGACCGGCTACGGCTACACAGCAGTCGACAAGCGGGTGAGCGACAGCCAGAGGACATACGAGTCGGGCACAGGCTCATACGAGAGCGATGAGATAATCGATACCTCTGTCAATTACATCGCCAAGGACATCAACCTGGTCCACGGCCCGACAAGCTACGACTACACTCCAGATGTGACAGTGAGCCAGGATATGAAATGGAACGAAGGAATGTGGTCGAAGAGCGGCAAGCTGATGGGAGGCGAGCTTCTGGCAGGCAACAGGTCCTGCCCTGTAAGGCCTGTCCAGACATATGACTGCAACAAATCCATACCCGCAGTATCCTACATAGGAGAGAGGTACTCCTCGCTTGACTACCTGAAGAAGGAGACAGAGGCCATAGGGCTCAACGAGATGAACACCAACGCCAGCTTCAGCGGAATGGCCCAGTATAAAGTCAAGGCCACAGATACCAACCGCACTGGCAAGATCGATAATGAGGAGCTATACGTGGGCCAGTACGGCATCACCCGGAAGGTGCGCCTCGGAGGAGTCTCCAAGTACGACCGGCCGCACATAACAGTGACCAAGGAGGGCAACCTGACAGAGGATCACATGGCAGAGTATGTCATATACATAGAAAACGACGGCACTACGACGCTCTCCCCTGTGAACATCCGAGATATGCTCCCGCCGGGCACAGAGTACATAACCTCATCCATGAGGCCCTCCAGCCTCACAGATGGCGAGGTGAGCTGGTCGGTGCCTGCCCTAGGAGTTGGAAGCAGCCTCGAGATCGAGCTTGAGCTGAACATAACCGAGTTCGCGCCAGATGATATCGTCAACCGCGTCCAGGTCTGCGGCATGGACGGAACAGAATGCATATCCGCGGCGGCCTACTCTGCTATAGAGTCGGGCGCTCTGCCCTGCTGCCCGCCTGAGGTATTCGTCGATAAGATGGCACGGCTCGATGCCAGCGACCCCACGCTCGTGCACTATGCCATAATGGTCAAGAACAACGCCAACAGCACAATAGTTGCCACTGTAACAGACAGGATGCCGACGGGGCTCACACTGCTGGGAGCATCTCCTGAGCCGAACAGCCTGGGAGGGCTGCTCTTGCAATGGGTGCTTCTCGACATCCAGCCGGGAGAGGTCCGGAGCATAGAGTACGATGCCAGGGCAAACACTGACGGCAACTATGTCAACTCTGTGCAGGTGGACGCAACATCTGTGGACGGGAGAGGCTACAAGACAGCAGAGGCCGCTGCACAGGTGCAGGTTAGCACGACAGCTATTGCGCCGAGGACGACCAGGTACGGAGGCTGGCAGCCTCCAAACTGGAATATGACATCGCCAGACGAGGGCATAACAATAGAGCTGTCTCCGGATGAGGATATAGTAGAGGGGTAGGCAAGCCTGCCCCCCATTCCCCATCCGGTCGACCTTTTTTTTGTTTTTAGGGCTTATGTGCTGAGCAGAACAAAAAGCAGAGATGCGCCCATCCCTACCACGATATCCTCTTTCTGTAGCGGTTCCTCACAACAATGGCCAGCATATTGGTCCCTAAAACCAGGGCTATGAGCACAAGTGCTGTGCCCCAGGCGCGGGCCTCCACATCCCAGGCTCCGAGGAAGTATATCAGGTTCAAAAGATGATAATCCAGGTTGTTGACCGGCTGGAACGGGTCAGGAATTATGCCGCAGACCATATGCACTGGGGTCGCAGTAAATGTCACAGCCGTCCACATGATCGGCGCAGTCTCTCCTGAGGCCTTGGCCACCCCCATGATCACGCCTGTTAGTATGCCAGGCATGGCGGATGGCAGGACCACCTTTCTGATGGTCTGCCACTTGCTCGCCCCAAGGGCAAGGCTTCCCTCCCTCAGCGAGTTTGGAACGCTCTTTAAGGCCTCCTGGCTTGTCAAAATGATTGTTGGGATGTTTATCAGCCCCAGAATTACAGATCCGGAGAGCAGGGATACCCCAAAGAACCTCACAAGAAATGCCAGGCCGAACAGACCGAAGACAACTGAGGGAACGCCGTTCAAGCAGCTGACTGCGATGGTGATGAGCCTGTTCATGCGGGCGCTTCTCGAGTACTCATGCAGGTAAATGGCGGCTCCGATTCCGAGTGGCGAGGAGACTATCATGGCCCCCACGACCATCCACAGCGACCCCATTATGGCTGTGCTAATCCCTCCGGCCTGGCCGAGTCGGCGGTGGGGCGTCGTCAAAAAATCCCAGCTTATAACCCAAATGCCCTTGTATACTATTACGAAGAGGATGGAGCCCAAGAGGATAAGCGATAGAGCTGCTGAGAGCCTGACGGCCAAAAAGACAAGCGCCTCCCTTCCTCTGGCGCCGTATCCGTAAACGACATTAAGGGCATCCTTGATGCATAAAATGGCTGCGAACAAGACCAGAAGAGAGAGGATGAAGGAGTAGTCGAAGGACGCTCCCACCCCAAGAGGGCGGCGGATGACGAACCCCGGGTGCAGCAGGCCAGAATGAGAGAGATAGAATATGCCGGCGCATATGAGGGCATCCATGGCCAGAAAGGGTGCAGTTTTTAGCGAAGCATGCCCGGATGTGATATAGGATGCGACGATCAGCAGCGGACAGGCTATAAGACAGGCCTGCCAGACTGCGACGAGCCCGGATAGATCCGGCTGCAGTATCAGAGATGCTATGGAGGTCACGAAGAGAAGGCCGGATATGACGAGTGTGGCTGCGATTGCAGGCCTGATCCTCATTTCAGTACCCTCCGAACCTGCGCCTTATCCGGGCACGTGCGTAGTCTGCCACAAGGCTGAGTATGGAGACCACTACGAGAAGCACAAATCCCACTGCAAAGAGGACGTGATAGTGCATCGATCCCCTTGCCACCTCTCCCATCTCACCTGCTATGACAGATGTAAATGTGGCACCCTGGTCGAATATGTCGTAGGGAGGAGAGGCCAGCCTGGCGACATTTCCCACGACCAGCAGCACTGCCATGGTCTCGCCGATGATGCTGCCGATGTTGAGCAGCACCGCCGCCGTAATTCCGGAGGAGGCCGCAGGTATGGTGACATTTCTCAGAGTCTGCCAGCGGTTGGCGCCAAGGGCTAGCGAGCCCTCCTTGAACTCTCCAGGCACGGCGCGCAGGGCGTCCTCGCAGATGGTGGTGAGGTACGGGATGAACATGACGCCGAGCAGAATGGATCCTGCCAGGATCGACCGGCCGGTGAGCATATCGAAGCTGTCCTGAAGATATGATACGAGTATGATCACCCCTAAAAAGCCGTAGACGATGGACGGCACGCCCGCCAAAAGCTCAATGGCAGGCTTGAGGGCTGCCTTGCTCCTCGGACCGGCCAGCTCCGCCAGATATATGGCCAGGGGAAAGCCGATGATGATGTTGATGAACAGGGCGAGAAGGGTGATTGTCAGAGATGCGGTGATGAGTGGCAGAAGGCCGTAGATGCTCCCGGAAGGATGCCATTTCGTGCCGAAGAGAAGGGATAATATGCCGAGATCTCTTAAGGCGGGAAGGCTTTCGTGGATGAGAAAATAGAATATTAGAAGCATTATGAGAATGGATGCCATGGCGGATATGAAGAGCAGAGACTGCACGAAAGCCTCCCCGTATTTGCGGGACATCTTCATCTTTGGCCGGTCCATATGGCTGTAAAGATGGCACAGACGGTTAAAGAGATTGCCTATATTATCTATATAGACGGAATACAGGAGGACAATAATATATAGATGTCTTTTAAAATTATCAGGGCTTGATCCTCTTCAGTATCTCATCCGGATCGTATCGCACGCTGATGACGCGGCTTCTGCCCCGCTCCCCGGCTCCGGTGAAATCGGAGTTTATAAGCCTGATCGAGTCAAGCTTGTTCAAGATCTCATGAAAACGGGTATATCCGGCGCCGGTCCGCTCCTGAAAGCGGGCATAGATCTCCCCGGCCCGCATGCTGGGGCTCTCCGCTGCCAGGCGCAGCACCACCAGCTCATCCTCCTTCAGGGACTTGAGTGCAAAGCTGAGGTGAACCAGCCTGGAGGAGTCCAGAGATGCAGCGACGTCCTCTTCCGATATGCTTTTTGAGGCCCTCTTCTCTGCTGCCAGGCCCGCCCTCTTTAGCAGGTCGATTCCCACCCGCAGATCCCCCGCCTTCTCAGCCCCATCCACCACAGCCTCCAGCACCTGCTCGCTCATGACTCCCGGATAGTAGCCGATCTGCGCCCTGCGGCCCAGTATGTCCCTGATCTGGCTGCGGCTGTAGAGGGGAAAGAGCACCTCCTCCGGCTGGAATACTGAGACCACGCGCGGGTCGAGGACGTAGCTGAAGGACAGCTCGCTGATGACGCCGATCACGCCCATCCTGGCTTTCGGGCATGTCTCGTGCGCCCGCAGCAGGGAATAGAGGACGTGGTCTATCTCCCTTTCATGGAAGAGGTAATTGATGTCGTCCAGTGCCACAACCAGCACCTTATCCTGCTCGACTGACGCCTCTGCCACCCTCTCGAATATGCGCTTGAATGATATGCCGCTTGACGGAGGAGCATGGCCGAAGAGCTTCTTGTAGATCTGGTAGAATACCGAGTAGCGGGTGGAGTCCATCTGGCAGTTGACGTGCACAGGTACGACCCGGGAGGTGTGTGCCTCGATCTCTCCGAAGAGCTTGATAAGCGCCGTGGTCTTACCAGTCCCTGGGGGGCCCAGGCAGAGGGCATTGACAGGCCGGCCGCCCTGCAGTGCCGGGCGGATGCAGAACTTGAGGCTGTTCATCTGAGACTCTCTGTGCAGGAAGTGCTCGGGCAGGTGGTCTAGCTCGAAGATGTCCCTGTCTCGAAATATCGTCTCCTCCCAGAGGAGCATATCCGGCTTGTGGCTCTCAGACATCTCTGCTATCCCAGCATCTTCTCTATCTCCTTCTTGAGGAGGGCGCTCACGAGGCTTCCGTCCGCCCTGCCCCGCAGCTCCTTCATGACCAGGCCCATGAGCGGGCCCACAGCCCTCTCCCCCCTGGAGCGCACAAGATCTGCCCTCTCTGCCACCACTGCCTGCACAACCCTCTGCACATCATCCCGGGCCAGGCCAGCCAGGCCAGCTGCAGCAGCAGCCTGCTCTGCACTCATCTCCGGGTGAGCTGCCAGGGCGCGCAGAAGATCGGAGAGCCCCTCCTTGGCGATTTTTCCCTGCGAGACCAAAAGGAGGCTCTCCCGAAAGTGCCTCTCTGTAAGGCTGGCCACGGGCACTCCCTCCCTCGCAAGCTCGATTGGGACCGTCTCCAGTGCACGCACAGCCACAGAGGGCGAGACCGACAGCTCCCTCACAATCTCCTCGAAGAGCGGATAGGATGGAGAGGCTGCCATGACGCGCGCCTGCTCTGCGGACAGGCCGTACTGGCGGACGAAGCGCTCCGCCCTGGCTGCGAAGAGCTCGGGCAGCACAAGAGAGTCCAGCATCTCCTCTGTGATGGCCACTGAGGGCACATCCGTCTCAGGGTACATGCGTGCCGATCCTGGCAGGGGGCGCATGTACTCAGAGCAGCCGTCGGGAAGTGCCCGGCGGGTCTCCTCTGGAACGAATGACAGTGCCTCTCGGGCCCGGATCTGCACAGCGGATATGGCCTTCTCCGCCCTCTCACGGGGACCGGTGACCATGATCAGGGCGTCGCCCTCCCCAGCGGCAAAGGCCCGGCGCAAGGCCTCGACCTCGCCGGCTGTGACGCCGTAGGCAGGCAGCTCATCTGTATGAAATATCCCGCCCACGCCCGCCCGCTTGGCCCTGTCCGACATCTCCGATCCCAGCCTGCGGCCTGGCTGAACCTCCCTTCCGAGTAGGCCGGCAAATCCGGGCAGCCGGCAGGCCAGCACAGCGCCTCCGCTCTTGATGGAGCGGGAGAGGACGCCGGAGGCTGTACCCGCAAAGATATCTGTAACATCTATTACGGCCCCATCGACGGAGGCATCTCTCTTATTCAGCTCATCCTTTATCTCAAGAAGGCGCAGCTGGCGCAGGGCTTCGAACTCCACAACCTTGTCCACCAGGTTCAGTGCCTGGACGCCCTTGATCTCAACCCGAGCGCCGCCACGGATGGAGACGTTGACATCCTGGCGTATGGTTCCAAGGCCCCGCTTGACGCGGCCTGTGGAGCGCAGGATCATGCCCAGGTAGGAGGCAACCTCCCTGGCGTGGGCCGGGGAGATGATGTCCGGGGCTGTTCCGATCTCAACCAGGGGAATTCCCAGACGGTCCAAAGAGTAGACAACGCTGTCACCCCGGTCCTCGACGATCCTGGCAGCCTCCTCCTCGAGGCATAGTATGCTTATGCCAACCGGCCCCTCTCCTGTCTCTATGCTGCCGTCAGAGCCCACATAGGCAGTGCGCTGAAACCCGGAGGTATTGGAGCCGTCTATCACCATCTTCCTCATGGTGTGCAGCTCGTCCACAATCTTCATGGACAGCAGCCTCGCAATGATCAGAGATATCTCCAGGGCCTGCAGGTTGACAGTCCTCGGCGGCTCCTCATCCGCCTCCACCAGGCAGGTGCTGTCGTAGGACTTGTATATGAACCTGCGCGAGACCAGGACCTGCTCGAGTGCAGCGCGGTCGATCTCGCCCAGCTCGCTTCTAGAGGGCCGCAGATACCTGAAGAACTCGAAGTTGGACTCATCTACCTCCCGGTGTCTGGTTGGGCAGCCGCAGAACAGCTTGCAGGCAGTATCAAGCTGCTGGTGGATCTCGATTCCGCATACCAGGCCCAAAGAGCGATAGTCCGGGCCGGCAGAGTCCGCATCTTTTGCCATCGATCTACCTGTCAGAGACCGCGGGGGGTTTAACCCTTTTGACTGCCTCTCTTATGTCCTCGGACTTGACGGTCTTTCTCTTGGCATGGCTGGCCCAGCCCACCGCCTCCCGGGCCACCTCCAGGCCGTAGCTTTCCAAAACCTCTGCCAGCGCATCCCTTGCGCCCTCGCTAACCCTGTCTGCCCCAGCCTCGCGGATGAGCCTGCTCACCGGAGCCACGGGAAGTATAGGCATCTTTAATACACCTCATCGATCGGCGCTATGCAGCGGGAAGGGCATTAATTTCCCGGCTGCAAGCCCGAATCTGGATCTAATCCAACTCAATTCCATATATAATTTTTTGTTGGGCGAATGCAGATGGAAATAGGCTGAAATGCACCAATCAGCTCCGAATTTTCTGCCTGTTTAAAATATAGAGCACGATTTGGGGGAATATGCTGAGGTTGGAAAATGTTATTTAGCTTGCCGCACAATGAGGGAGAGAGGCACAGATGATGAGCGAGTATATCTGTAAGGCAATTATATACAGGGATTTCGAGGATGTATATGGGCCGTGCGGATGCGGCATGGACCTGGCCACTCTGCCCGTACTCCTGCCAAGGGACTGGGTGATACTGGAGCGCCCCGCAGCGGTCGAGGACGACGAATTCGGAAAGGGATTCGACTTCAGGCGCACATCTGGATTCACATTCAACAATATCTTCGAGTATGAGATGGAGGGCGTGGAGTATCTGGCCAACTTCTCCTGTTGCGTTGAATGCGCCGAAAGGGCGGTAGCGACCGGTTATGCCGCCTGGTCCAAAAAGTCCTACCCAATGGCCCTGCGTTAGAGGGCGCTTTTATGAAATACACCGTCTACACAACAAGGACCTGCCCCAAATGCCAGCAGCTCAAGGCCGCCCTCCAGAGGGTGGGCATCGCCTTCTCCGAAGAGGATATGAGCACCCCCGAGGCGCTGACTGAGCTGCGCATCAATGGAGTGTTCACGCTCTCTGCGCCCGTGCTCCAGGCAGGGGAGAGCTTCTATACCGTCGACGACCTATTCACAGGGGAGACGCTCAACGATCTCAGGGGAGTTCTGAAGATCTAGAACTCCCTGCCCCTCACCCGGCTGATATCGAATACTGCAGTGCTGGCCACATGCATTACCGCAAAGGTTCCAGCCTGGATGGGATCCGTCACCACCATGTCAGCCTGTCCGGGAACCGAGCCTGCCATCTTCAGGGCTATGACTGGAATGCCATCCTCCTGAAGCCGTCTCACCTCCTCTGTGATCCTCCCACCCATAAGGGCCCCGGCCAGCACCAGAATGGAGGCGCGGGGCAGCCGGCTCACTGCGCTCACAGCGTCGGCGATGGCATCCTCCCCTACGAGGGGGATTGTGTCCACGCTGATGCGCTCGCCCCGCAGGTTGTGCCTGTCTGCCTCGCTCACAGCCCCGACAGCCACCTGGGCCACCTGGGCTCCGCCCCCGATGATGATCACTCGCGATCCGTATATCTCATCGAAGGGCTTGTGAACAGACACATCGAATATGGAGTCGAAGGCGGCCAGATCCTCCACAACCTTCATCACCTCTTCTGCCGGCCCGTCGATCTCCATATAGACCGAGGCCTTTCCCCGGTTGACGCCTCTCTCCAGCACGAACTGCTGGGTGTAGACGATATTTCCCCCACGCCTGGCTATAGCCCCGGCGATGTCACGCAGCATTCCCGGCCTGTCCAGACAGATCACATTTATGGCTGTACTCATATATCCTCGCCTGATGCAATGAGGCTGGCAAACTTTAATATGACGAGTGATCAAACCGATCTGCGATGGATTTCTGTCCCCAATGCAAGAGCATGATGATGCCCAAAGGCGGCATGATGGTCTGCAGAAGGTGCGGCTACGAGATGCCTAAAGCCGCAGGCGAATCCCTTGTCAGCAGGACCGAGCAACTGGATCGGGTGGTGCCGGTCCTCGAGCAGGAGTCTGCGGGCCTGCCCACCACAGCTGCCCGCTGTCCGGATTGCGGCAACAATGTCGCATACTGGTGGCTTCGCCAGCTGCGCTCGGCGGATGAGAGCGAGGTTCGCTTCTTCCGCTGCACTAAATGCAACAAGACCTGGAGGGAGTACGACTGAAGGCTGCATGACCGGCCATCAACTATATTAAATATTAAATTATTCTTACTGAGGAGGCTCAAGGAATGTTCAAGGCAGTAATCAACGCAGAGACTCTGCGCGACGCAATCGAATCAGTCTCTTCTCTGGTGGATGAGGTCAAGTTCTCCATAACCGATGCCGGCCTGGAGCTGAAGGCCGTGGACCCGGCCAATGTGGCCATGGTCTCCCTGAAGATAGGCAGGGAGGCATTCGAGTACTTCAAAGCCGATGCCTGCGAGATCGGCATCGACCTGGTGCGGCTGGGCGATGTTTTGAGCATGGCAGACAAGGGAGAGAATGTGCAGCTGGAGCTGGATGAGGAGAGCCACAAGCTGAAGATCGGGGTCGGATCGCTCTCCTACACATTAAGCCTGATAGATCCAACGGCCATCAGAAAGGAGCCACGCATACCTGAATTGGACCTGCCAGCCCACGTGACGCTGCCGGGAGGGGAGCTGCGCCGGGCGGTAAAGGCGGCTGAGAAGGTCAGCGACCATGTCATCCTTGGGGTCTCCGACGAGGGATTCTACATGGAGGCCAAGGGGGACATCGACTCCCTCAAGCTCAAGATCCCCAGCACTGAGCTGTTGGAGATGAAGCCGGGGGAGGCCAGGAGCCTCTTCTCGCTGGACTATCTGGAGGACATGTCCAAGTCAATAGGCAAGGCGGGGGAGGTAACACTGGAGATGGGAATCGACTACCCCCTGAAGATACACTTCAAGCTGGGCCAGTCTGTGGAGGTCAGCTACCTTCTGGCACCCAGAATTGAGCAGGAATGAGGGTCTCAGACTATCCTTTCACAGAGGAGGCTGCAGAAAGGGTGCGAGGCTGTGGCTACTCCTTAGAGAGCCTTCTCTGCAAAACATCTTTTAAAACAGTGCGGGGCCGGGCGGCGGAGCGTGTGGCCGGGGCTATCGCGGGAGGCATTGCCGATAGCGCTGCCAGAACGGATGCCGAGCTTTTGGCTGAACTCTTATCCTATCCCCTCGCCAGGGTCATGGTCTCCTGCCTGGGCGACCCCATTTTGCTGCGCCGCTATGCTCTGGCGGAGGCCAAACTGGCATACCGGCACATGCAGGAGGAGAAGGATGGTGTGGCGGCTCTCGCAGAGGACCTGGGGCTGCACCCCCAGATGGCTGGGGCAGGGGGGACCTGGAGGATTCACTTCTCAGAGTATATCAGAGCCGCTCACGGCATGAAGAGCGCCAAGTGGAAGCTGGTCAACCGTGACCTTGCCGGCGGCTATCTCACTGTCACGGAGGAGGAGCTGAAGAGGCTGCTGGAAGAGGCTGCGCGGGAGAGGGTGCTCAAGGGGCTGCCTCTGCCAGTGGACGAGAGGATCTGCGCCTCGCTGCAGGAGTACCTGGGGCCGCTGCGGGCCGATCTGGAGAGGCTGGCCGCGAGGCAGAGGGTGGACCTCGGCCGGGTGGAGGAGGGGGCATTTCCCCCCTGCATCAGGAAGATGCTGGCAGATGTGGCCAAAGGAGCTAACCTGGCACACAGCGCCCGCTTCGCCCTGGTCAGCTTCCTCCTGCAGATAAATATGAGCCCGGAGCAGATCATATCCATATTCAACACGAGCCCTGACTTCGACGCTGAGAGGACACGCTATCAGGTCGAGCACATCGCCGGGGCCACGGGCACCAGATACCGGCCGCCAGCCTGCGCCACAATGGCCACATACGGCAACTGCCCGGGAGAGGACGAGCTGTGCAGAGGTGTCCGCCATCCACTCAGCTACTATGAGCGGAGGATCAAGATGGCAGGCCTCAAGCCACTGCCCGCAGAGCAGAAAGAAGGGACTTGACGGCCTGCTTCTCGCTCTCTGCTCTGCCAAGCAGCAGCATCTTTTCACGAACCAGAGGCTTAAAGCCGAGGCCCGCACGCAGGGCCGCCTCCCTCACTGCGAAGCCCGCATCCGCCCGGCCGGAGGCGACTGCAGCAGCCACTGCGCAATGGCTGCGGGCGAGGCGGACAAAACGCGGATTGGACAGGCCCAGATCTAGCATCGCCTTCTCCCATGCCCCGCTGAGAGCCGAGTCCCTCTGCCAGCCGATCAGGCGGCAGGCTGACAGATCCGGCGCAGGTGTACTCCGCCAGACCATTCCCAGATCCAGGTCGAGGCAGGCCAGCACTGCAAGGCCTTCAGGAATAGATGGGACGGCTCCGATGACGGCAGCCAGGTCGGCGACGCCGTCCATAAGGAGCATCCTTCCCAGCAGAGAGCCGCAGTTAATCAGCCTGACAGCCCCCGCATCCTGGGCCAGATCCTCGAGAAGCAGGCTGTTTTCCCCTGCTATAACCAGGTCGGCCGGATCGTAGCCGGCGAAGAGCTGCACCTGGACGGTAGTGCCCCTCTCCAGATACTCGACTCCTGCGGCGATGTCGATAATTCCGTCCGCGCCTGCCAGCGTGGTGATGGAGCCGCTGCCCTTGTCCACGGGATAGACCAGATCTCCTGAGAGGGCGACGGCCAGCATCTGCCTGCGGCCCTCAAGGCGCAGCGGGCAGGAGAGCCTTCCTGCCGCCCTCTTTTCCCTGTGCCGTCCCCCCAGAGAGGCGCGGATGGCTGGCGCGCCCAGCAGGGAGAAAACCGAGAGGGCGCTTGTGGGATAGCCCGGCAGGCCCAGGAATGGCCTATCCGCCAGGAGGCCGAAGATTGTGGGCTTGCCGGGCTTTAGGTTGACGCCGTGAAATATGAGCTCGCCAGCCTCCTCCAGCACCTGGTAGACGATGTCCCCGGCCCCGGCAGATGTGCTGCCGCTGACTATGATCATATCGCAGCCTTCAGCCATCTTTTGCAGCGCCGCTGCCATGGCCTCCTTCTCGTCAGGGAGGATGCCGAATGGCTCTGCTGCGGCTCCGCAGTCCTCCACTGCAGAGGCAATTGTGTATGTGTTGATGTCGTATATCCTGCCTGGCGAGAGGGGCCGGCCCGGGGCGGCAAGCTCGTCTCCTGTGGAGGCGACGGCCACCCTCAGGAGCCGCACAGGCGCTTCAGTTCGGCCAAGAGCTGCCAGCACCCCAAGCTCGCGGGCGGAGAGCACAGCGCCGGGAAAGAGTACCGCCTCGCCGAATGAGATGTCGCTTCCCGCAGCCTGAACATTCTCCCCTGCGTAGACCGGCCTTCTCACCAGAACGCTCTCCCCCTCCGCCTCGGAGTACTCGATCATGACAACTCCGTCCGCTCCCCCGGGCATCATTGAGCCTGTGGAGACCTCAGCCGCCTCTCCGGAAGAGAGCTTCACCTCGGCCTGCATCCCCATCGGCACCCTTCCGGCCAGCCGAAGCCGTACGGGCCTGTCTTCTCTCGCTTCCAGGGTATCGGCGGCTACAACTGCAAATCCGTCCATGGCTGCGCGGGAGAAGCCAGGCACATCGATGGTTGAGACTATCCTCTCGGCAAGAATGCATCCTGACGCCTGCAGGAGGGGCAGGCTGCGCGTGCTGGCGCTTGGCAGGTGGTCGAAGACGGCCGACAGGGCCTCCTCCAGGGAGATGAGGCTGCGAAACTCCTTGGACATGGCGGATACATCTTATGGCCGCATATAAAAATGAAGCTCATCCCAAAATTACATCTTCGCAGCCCTCTGCCAAAGCAGATGGTCGGCCAGCACGAGGGCCACCATTGCCTCGGCCACGGGCACAATCCTGGGCGGGATGGCAGGGTCGTGCCTGCCTTTGATCTCTATCTCAGCCGCCCCGCCGCGGGCGAGGTCGACAGTCCTCTGCCTCCTGGCTATGGACGGTGTGGGCTTGACGGCTATTTTGCAGATTATGGGCGCACCCGTGGATATGCCACCCAAAATGCCACCTGCATGGTTGCCCTCAAACTCAACTCCGCCCTCCCGCCAGAGAAGCGGGTCGTTCATCTCGCTGCCCCGCAGGCGCGCACACCCCCGGCCGGCGCCGATCTCCACAGACTTGACTGCTCCCAGGCTCATCAGCCCCTTGGCGAGATCGGCATCCAGCTTGTCGAATACAGGCTCGCCCAGGCCCGCAGGCACGCCCTCTGCGACTATCACAACCACCCCGCCCAGGCTGTCGCCCTCCGCACGCACTGCCTCCAGCCGCTCCATCATCCTCTCAGCCGCCGCCTGATCGGGGCATCGAACTGCATTGGCCTCGGCGGCCGCCCGAAGGGCTGAGAGGTCCGATTCCCCCACATCTGCGCAAATTCCGCCGAGCTCCTCCACATAGGCGGCGACATCTATCCCCGCGGAGCGCAGAAGAGCCCTGGCCACAGCCCCGGCAGCCACCCGGCCGACTGTCTCACGTGCCGAGGCCCTTCCACCGCCCCTGTGGTCGCGCAGTCCGTACTTCATCTGGTATGTGTAGTCGGCGTGCCCCGGCCGGGGCCGGTCCCGCAGGAGGTCGTATGCCGAGGAGTCGGCGTCCTTATTTCTGACCAGCAGGGATATGGGAGCTCCAGTGGTGCGCCCCCCGAAGACGCCCGACAGAATCTCCACCCGGTCCGCCTCCCTTCGGGCGGTCGAGGCGCTGGACTGGCCGGGCCGCCTTCTGTCCAGGTCCTTCTGTATGTCCTCTGCTGCGAGAGCCAGGCCTGCAGGGCAGCCGTCCACCACCACGCCCACTGCGGGGCCGTGCGACTCGCCCCATGTGGTGATACGAAATACTGTGCCGAAGGTGTTGCCGGACATGCCCTATATGCCAACCTTTGCTTTAAGCAGGGAGATATCGCTTTCAATTCTCTTCAGGCGGTCCTCAAGGCACTCCTTCTTCTCGCCGATCTCCCCCACTATTGCTTCGCGATTCTCGTCCAGCTTGGCTATGATCTCTTCACGGGAGGTCCTCACCTCCAGGACGATATCGGCCCGGGCCTCCTCCAGCTTATAGATAGTTGTATCCTGCTTCTCAAGCATTTTATCCTGCTTGCTATCAATGTGCAGCAAGGCAGGAATGCCTTTATTGAGCTGGCCGGCGGTGAAGTAATGAATAAAAGCATCCAGTGACATGATCGGGCCGCTGTAGTCCTCAAAAGCGATATCTTCGACATCTGCGCCTTCGGGCTTCATGGCCCGGGCGAACTCTTTGAATTCTACCAGCTGCGTTTCATCGCCTTCGACAAATACCACAACAACCTGATTTGCGCCCTCCGAGTAATTCCTGGCAAAGAATCCATTGCAGCCAAGCTCCAGGGCCCTGGTGAAAAGAAAGAAACTGTAGCATACATCGTGAACCTTGCTGCCCCTAATAGTGGCCTTGAGCTTCATCAGCATAATTTTGTACTAACTCATTTATAAGCCCTCTCAGAGGGGCAGAGGGCATAATACCTACCCTCTCACAGCCTTCGCGATCAGCGGCGCCACAGACACGGTGCTCACTGCTTTTTCCAGTGTATCCGTGGCCAGCACCGCCTCCACCCCGGAGCGGTAGAGCTTGAGCATGGCAGAGCCTGTCAGCACCGGGTGCACTGCAGCCAGATAGACCCGCCGCGCCCCCTGCTGGCGCAGCAGTGTTATGGCAGTGGCCATGGTTCCGCCAGTGGCGATCATGTCGTCGAATATGACCACATCCCGGCCCCTGACTGCAACCTCTTTGGGCGCCATGGAGACCTCAGTGCCTGACAGCCTGGTCTTCTGCAGAAAATCACACTCGCACCCCAGGCATGCGGCGGCGGTTTTGGCCATGTTCATAGCCCCCCTGTCGGGGGATATGACGACAGTGTCGACCAGACCCATGCTGCCTATGCACTCGGCCAGGAGTGGCGTCGCGTCCAGGCTCTCCGCTGGACAGCGAAAGTGCGACATGATGGATGGAGCGTGGATGTTGACCAGATGGACGCGGCCGCCTTCAAGGAAGGGGTTTAAGGCAGCCGCCACGGCGCGTGCGGTCATGGGCTCGCCCTCCTTGAAGATCTTGTCCTGCCGGGCATATCCAAAGTAGGGTATGACCAGAGAGATCCTCTTTCCCCGGCAGATGTCCAGCAGCTGCAGTAGGTAGACCAGGTCTCTGTCGGTGGGCGTGGACTGGATGATGGCGATCTCCTCCTCCAGGGGAGAGAGAACCTGTGAGTAGGACTCGCCATCGGGAAAAGTCCTGTAGTCGCACAGGGCTAGAGTCTCATTTAGAATGGATGCCACCCTTCCGGCCAGAAGCTGGGAGGCGGGACCGCCAACGATCATGAAAAATCACCTTTGAATTAGCTTCCTACTACCTTCATCCTCAACCCGACAGTGGGCGTGACAACTGAGCCCACCGCCCGCACATCCCTGCCGATCTCTATCTCCCTTATGAGCTGGAATATGTTTCCTGCCAGCATCAAAGAGCGGACCGGCCTTGCCTCCCTGCCCGGCTCAATGAGAAAGGCATTTCTCGCCTCCACTGAGAAGTCCCCGGATATGGGATTGGCTGTATGTGCACCGATTAGGCCCGAAACTAAAAAGCCCTTCGTCTCAGCATCAAGCTCATATGCGCTCTTCGAGCTGACTATGAGATTTCTATTTCCCACCCGCGGCACATCGGTGTAGCCGGAGCGGACGGCGTTTCCAGTCGACCTTGCCGGCGGGCTCTCCTTTCCAGCTGTGTAGGTGTCGTATACGAAGCCCAGAAGAGCGCCATCATCGATGAGAAGGGTCCTCTGAGAGGGGACCCCCTCCCCGTCGAAGGCAGTGCTGTCTATCCCGCCGGGCAGAAGGCCGTCGTCGACTACGGACAGATGTGGTGCGGCGATGACCTCGCCCGCTCTGCCGCGAAGAGAGGACCTGCCCTTCTGCACATTGTCCGCAGACAGGGCGGGAAGGAGGGTGTACTCCAAAATCTCCGCCACGGCCAGAGGCCTGAGCAGCACATCCGCCGTCCCGCTCTCAGCCTTAGTGCCCCCAAGGGATGACACCGCCATCTCCGCCGCCCTCTCTCCAGCCTCAGCCAGGGCCTCATCGATGGATGGCGGGAGGGACCGAGAATTGAAGAACTCGCTTCCTGTGGCAACGCCATCCCCCCTGGCAATGGCCTCCATGGAGGCATTCATGAGGGTGGAGGCTTCAGCAAGCTCCACACCGAGGGAGTTTATGACGAAGTCGCTTGCCAGGACAGCAGTCACCCCCCCGGAGACAGGCTCGGCTCCCTTCACGGCCATGCATCCGGAGAGCAGGGCCCGCCCGTATTCCAGGCACTGCTCGGGCTCTATCTCTGCGATGCGGTGATCGAATACGCCCTGCGGCTCTTCCACCCTTTCCGGCACTGGAAGGGATCGCCAGAAGTCATCCCGGCCCCTGGCCCGTGCCGACTGCACTGCACTTCTGGCCACGAACTGCAGGAGCGAAAGGTCGCTGGTGCTGGAAAAGCCCACTGCCCCAGCCACCACAGCCCGAAGGCCCAGGCCGCTGTGAAAGCTCTCGCTGGCAAGCTCGATCTTGTCCCTGCGCAGCTCCACATCAACAGACCTGCCCACCATTCCATAGACCTCGGCCTGCTCCGCACCCTGCTCCAGTGCCAGGGCCAAAAGCCTGCGTCCCGCCTCCATAAGGGCATCGATGCCGGAGTTGACGTCCAAGCTATCCGATGTATCTGAGGTCTTCATCCCCTCTCGCCTCGTACGGGGCCTGTGCCCTCTCCATCTCCTGGAGCTTGCCTATGATCTTCTCCATCTCCTCGGCCCTGTCCTGCAGGGCCTGCATGCCCACCTCGATGCATAAAATGGAGGAAAGGGTCGCCAGAACCTCAGAAGCAGCCTTGGGGTCTACCAGATATCCGCTGGTAACGCCCATCAGGCATACCGCCTCCAGCCCCCGCAGGGCTCCGAGGCCCAATAGCAGCCCTGAGACGCCTATTATTCCTCCGCCCGGCTCGTTCTCATGGAAGACCACTCCCTGCGCCTTCATCTCCTCGACGAGCGCCTCACTGGTGGCGGCTCCCATCACGGTGGGCTTGTCCACAAACTGGCCGGTGCCGTAGCCTCCCAGGGCGTAGATCCTTTTCACATGAAAGCTCTCCGCAATGTCCAGGAAGACGCTGCACAGCTCATAGTGCCCCTCATTGGTGGCGCTCTGATAGTCGCCGATGAGGATGAGCAGATCGGGCTCTCCATCCTTGCCGTGATAGGCATAGATCTCATTTCTCACCTGCCTGATGGTCCCGTCCTCCCGGACCATGACCTGTGGAGGAAAATGAGGCGAGTAAATCTCCATGATCTTCTCGGCATGCAGCTCTTCTACCATATGGTCGGCCACCAGCTTTCCTACGTGGCCCACACCCGGCAGACCCTCGACGAGAATGGGGTCTTTGAGGGTTACTTCTTTGATGCGGGAAACGAAGGTCTCCTTCATACTGCCTCCCGGCCCAGAGCTCTCCTGTATCTACCATATGGATCGTCGGGAGAGAATCTGGCCGGCTTGCTATTCGCCGTCTGGCCCCCGCATGCGGGGCAGATATCCTTGAGGGTGTAGCGGCCGCAAGCCCCGCACCTCAGTATCTTGGACCTCATGCCTCTCTGAGGAATGTGCCTTCTCCACCATGCTGTTCTATGTACTTGACCACGGCCTGAGCGGACTTCTTGAGAACAGACTCTGCATGCTTATAATCGGGCGCGGTTACATGAAGGCGGTAGCGCGGCGCTCCGATATATGTGATGGTAAGCTTGGCGTCCTTATCCTTCACGCGCTTGGCCTGCTTGAGCGCCTTCTTGATGATCTCCACACCGTCCGGGGCCGGCGATGTGATGTCCACATAGCCGCTGATGTCGACAGTTGGTATCTTGACGTTCTCCCGGGAGATGCTCTCCAGGATGCGCACATCCTCCTCCGGTAGGCGGACATCGGCAAGGGCGGCAGCCCCGCTCACGGCCGCCTCCTCCATGGCCAGATAGAGGCTATCGTAAGCCTCAACCAGTGCATCAGCAACACGCTTGGCATCCGCGGGCCGCTCCTTGTAGGCCATCTCCAGCCACTTCCAGGCCTTCTGGTCTGCCTTCCACTCCTGAATCTTCTCCCGCCTCTGATGCTCGTTGACGTCCTTGAGGGACAGGTCGATGTGATGGCGGGATGTATCTACATTCAATACCTTGCAGACGATCTTCTGCCCCTCTCGCACGTGGTCGCGAATGTACTTGATCCATCCGCTGGCCACTTCAGAGATGTGGATCAGGCCCTGCTTGCCGTAATACTCGTCCAGAGAGACGAAGGCTCCGAAGTCCACTACATCAGTTACGGTGCAGACGACTAGAGATCCGGGCTCTGGCCAGCCCTCACGTTGCATTATAGATCACTCTAAGACTTCAACTACTGTGGTCTTTATATCAGCCTTCCCTCCGGTCGGCTCTGCAAGAGTGCGGCCGCATACCAGGCATTTGACCGCTGTGGAGGCGTGGGCGAATATCACCTGCTCGTTCTCGCAGTCGTTGCACTTTACCTTGATGAACTTGGCGGGCACGCTCATCCCTCCACCAGATCGAACTTGCCGGCCCTGAAGCCCGCCCGGTTGTGGGCCTTCTTGCAGGTGTTGCAGCGGTAGCGCAGGTTAAGCCTCTTGACAGGCTTGTCTCCGCCCGGCACTTTGGAGAATTTGCCCTGATTTCCAATTCCATTGGCTCGCAGATATCTCTGCCTTTTGATGTGGGTCAGGGAGGACTCCCTGCCCTTTCTTACCCTCTCCACAGTCTGAGGGGTGTGTTTTTTGCAGAACGGACAGTAAGCGTTAAGCTTTTTCGGCATCTTCACTTCAGATCATCTCTCAACCTTCACTTCGGCAGCCAGATTTTTATCTCGCAGGTTTCTGGCGTGGACGGCAGGGAGCACGGCCACATCATCCTTGCTGAGAAGGTAATTTCTCCCGTCAACACCCACGAACTCAGGAACACTATCCAGCAGCCTCACGATCTCGTATTCCCGGTGTATATCTTTCTTGCCCGTTAAAGGCCTTTCGGTTTGGGAGACGCGGGCCAGTATTGCCTCGCGGCCGGCGGCAATGGCAGAGAGCATCTGCCGGTAGATCTCCTCCTCCTCCTCTGTCATGCCGGGAAGGATCTCTTCCCTGGAGGCGGAGCGGGCGCTTCTCAGGGCACGGCGCACGATCTTCTTGACCCTCTGGTCGATCAGCTTGCTGATGCTGTTCCTTTCGCTCTTCAGCGTGTCCTGCAGGATCTGAGCCTCTACGCTGAAGGTGTCCTCTACAGATGAGAGCTCCTGCGCCAGGCCGGCCAGATAGACGCCCACTTGGCGGTAGAAGTCCCTGTCCAGATGCTGAAGCTCCGCGGATTTGCGCTCCTCCCGAAGTGCGTTGGCCAGATCCATTTATCCCACCTTCTGCCTCTTGGCGCTGGCAGTCTTCTCTCAGATCAGATAATATATAGATTTATCACCCTGTGCAATAGCTCTGCGCGACAAAGCGTGCATGAATCACCTGGCCCGCGCCACTGCCACGCCCCGCGCCATGAGGAATATGGCCACGCAGGCAGAAAGCTCCTCCGGCCCCTCCGCCAGGTCGTATCTCTGCCCTTTCATCTCGGTTTTAAATGGGCGGAGCATCTGCAGGGGCAGGGGCTCGTCTCCGAAGACAACTGCATCGTAAAGCGGATCGAAGTCCTCCATGTCGCGCAGGGACAGAGATGTCACACGCAGCCCAGATCCGCCGTGCAGGCTGCCAGGACAGCGAATCAGCCGGCGGACGTCCGCGGTGACGGGCTCGTCAGTCTCCCCCCCCAAGACCTCTACAAACTGAGCTGCGAGATAATGATCGATCACGTATCTCCAAATTCCCTGAAGATTTTTCAGACTATCCAGGTTGCCAGAACGTATATCGTCCAGAACCAGATCTCTTTTAATGCGGTTATAAAACTCCACAGCGCGAACTTCACCGATCCCCTTTATCTTAGTGAGCCGATCCAATGCACTTTTCTCATCCATCTCCCGAATTTCTTCTGCGAATTTTACTATCGCGCTGTTAAATCTGCCGCCCCATCCAGGGGAATTTTCCGGAGGGCATCTAAGGGCACGCACATTATCAGATCCGACATCTCCGGATAACCTAACCCTGTAGCTTAATCTATTGACATCCAGGCCTCTGCCGGTTAAGTAATCTACAATCTCCCGCCGCTCATCGCCCCCTAAAG
Organism: Methanothrix sp.; assembly: GCA_018052825.1. Taxonomy (GTDB): domain Archaea; phylum Halobacteriota; class Methanosarcinia; order Methanotrichales; family Methanotrichaceae; genus Methanothrix. The sequence continues at coordinate 4,847 of JAGPMN010000030.1, read as the reverse complement.
ATAGAACTCTAGGATCGCGAACATGTATATGATAGCCTCTGCCGCCTGAGAACACTATGCTGATCAACTTTTCTGAAAAGCCAAAATCTGCCATCAGAAATCCCAGAAGCTTTTGCGTCTCAGCCTTCACCTGGGAGAGCATCTCACCGTAGCTTCTGGGCGCATTTCTCAGGTGGTCGGCATCGAGGTCGAATATCAGGTCGGCTCCCTGCCAGGCCTTCTCCTTCATTGTGGGGGCGGCGGGCCTGCCGTAGTAGGCGGCGGAGTGGTAGACGTGTCTTGGCACCATGCTGCGCACATAGTCAGCCAGCTCGCCCGGCGAGTAGAAGGAGCGGTGCCGCCTCATGCCTCCCTCATCGAAGAAGAGAAAGCCCCACTCACGGGAGGACAGGTCCGGCGGAGCCTCTGGGGAGGCCTCCATGTAGTAGCTCCGAAACCTATTGACCAGCAGGTTGACCGTCAGGGCATTTATGCTCTCAGCCCCTGCCCATCAGGTAGCACTCCGGCCTTCTGTCTGCCAGGCAGTCGAACTCGCCCCGGAAAAAGTCGCGATCCTCCAGCTCCAGCTCTGCAGAGATGATCTGCTCTCCAGGCCCTGCCTCGGCCAGGATCTCCCCCCGTGCGCTGCATATGAGAGAGCCGCCGCCGCTTGCCCAGTTGCATGCCAGGTGCGGAATCTGATTCTCTATAGCCCTGGCCAGGCACAGCGTCCTCCACTGGTCGCGCCGCGAGGCCGGAAACTCGGCCACTGTGACCAGCAGGTCAGCGCCCTGCAGAGCCAGGGTTCTGGCCACCTCCGGAAAGCGCAGATCGTAGCAGATCTGCAGGCCGATCCTGCCCCAGCGCGTCTCTACGGGCCTGATGGCAGTGCCGCCGTCGAAGTGCTCCTTCTCGGCTCCGAAGAGATGGATCTTGGGGCGGGTTTGCACTCCCTCGCCATCCAGTGCAAAGCCCAGGTTCTGCCGCCCGTCACGAATTGATCCCGCAAAGAGGCAGCCGTTCTCGCGAGACAGAGCCCGCAAGGGGTCGAGGGACGGATAGGGCGGCCTGTCCCCCGCATAAGACTGCATGGCCGGATCGTAGCAGAAGCCTGTGAGAAACAGCTCCGGAAGGGCCAGCACCCTCGCCCCGCCGGCGAGGGCTGCCCGGGCCAATTGCAGGGCACGGGAGAGGTTCTCTGAGGTTTTGCAGGGCTCAATCTGCTGCTGCAGGCAGGCGGCTATCATAATTAAAAATAGGGCAGTTGCAGATATATTAAGATGGACCATTAAGATGGTGCTTATCATCTCAGCGACATTCAATCATCCGCTCCGTCCTCCCCCTCCAGATCGCACCACTCATCGCCACCTGCCAGGCCGAAGTAGCCGGAGATGCGCAGTATATCGAGCCGGGAGACCGTATAGGCGCCGCCCTTCCTGTCGAGGGGCGGGTTTTCTTCGATCTCCCGCAATGTCAGCCCCGCTCTGCCTGAGGAGAAGCACTGGAAGATCTGCCCCCAGGGTACAAGATGGGCCGTCCGCGCCCTGCCTGCCCCGTGGCGCAGCTCGACTGCCAAAATGCCCTGCCGGCCGGAGCGGGTGATGAACTCCGTCTCCCGGGAGAGCTGATGGGCTCCGGCTGCGGAGCTGAAGTGCTGCTTGAAGTACAGCGACCTCGTCTTGCGGGCGTCCAGGCTTTTGCACTCGATGGCCAGATAGTACTCAGGGATCTTGGAGTCGACCAGAATGTCCATGAACTGGGCGGCGAATGGGGACTGCTTGAGCCTGTAGGCTATGGCTGGGATTGCCTCCCTCTCGAAGAGCGAGTTTAGGGCGGCGACCATGGCCCGCTCGAAGTTCTGCATCGCTCTGGCTCAATGCCGCTCTTTTAAAATATGCTTTGCTCAGATTACTTTCGCCCCGCACCCCTGCCTCGAGCTTAATAATGATAAAAAGAATCCTCAGATGTGCGCTTCGGTGAGGATGATATGGTAGTGGGAAGGACTCTGTGGGATTTCATACTGGAGATATTTGGGATGCCGGGATTTACCACAGTCATCATAGCCCTGATCATCCTCCTGGAGATCATATTGATATTAGTATTGCTGCTGGTACACGCTGGCCTGCTCGACCTGAAGCTCAGCTACGGGGGATCGAGCCTGGAGCTGCACCAGTTCGTCTCCCTGGCCCGGACTTCTGTATAAAACATAGAGATAGCAGATTTCTCTTATGCCTTTGAGGTATAGGTAGAGGGGCCTTCGTCGTCGTCGAGCTTACTGACAAAACCGTTGAATCTCGAACAGGGCTGTGCTCCCCTAAAAAACTTAAAGTAATATGGAAGGAGAAATACTCCCTCATGGATGCGGAAGAGATCGCAAAAAAATGCAGCATGAAGGAGCTGCGTCCCATCGCCAAGAAGTACGGCATCGCCACCCGCTGCGTGAAGAAGATAGACATCGTCAAAGCCCTGCCTCCTGAGGCGCTGGCCGAGCTGGCTGCGAAAAAGCCCTGAAGGCAAGGGCGCAATCATGGTGAGGCTGGGCAGGTTCATTCGCGCCAAGACCATCTCAGAAGCCTGGGAGAGGGGGCTCGGCTACATCTGGCGGCAGGGAGAGCAGATCACAGACGAGAGGGGGACACGCATCAAGGAGCTTTTAGCTCTGCAGGTTGTGGTGGAGGAGCCCTACAGGCAGATGATACCCGCAGGCTATTCCTGGAACGAGGAGCGGCTGGAGGAGTATGCTGGGCAGCTTCTCTCCGGCAGCAACCCCGGATTTGAATATACATACGGCGAGAGGCTTTTTGCGTGGTCCCTGCCAGGCAGCCCTCCCCTGGACCAGATCGATCTGGCTGTGAACCGCCTCAAGGCCTCCGGCAGCACCCGCAGGGCCACTGCCGTCACCTGGATCGCACCCGTCGACTCGGCCAAGGAGGAGGTCCCCTGCATGATCGTGGACGACTTCAAGCTGAGGGACGGTCGCATTCATCTGGCTGCCTTCTTCAGAAGCCACGACTTCTGCGGCGCCTACCCTGCGAACCTCTACGGCCTGGCAAGGCTGCTGCAGTATGTCGCAGAGAGGGTTGGGGCAGAGCCCGGCTCGATATCCACCACCAGCGCCTCTGCCCACATATACGAGCACGACTGGGACTATGTCGAGGAGCTGCTCTTCGGCAGGGGCGGCGGCCGGAGCTGAAGAACTTCTACCGCAAAGATTATCTGCAATCGGCGATTTCGCACCTCGTCTATGGTCGACAGCCTGCTGATGATCAAGGCCGAGGAGGTGCTGGAGAAGATCGAGAGGGGCCGGCCGGTGGAGTACGAGAACGTCATCATATACGGCGACCTTGACCTGCACCTCCTCGACCTGCCCCTTGCAAAGAATAAGCGGAAGATCATACAATCCACCATCAAGATCGAGTACTCTGTGATAAAGGGGGATGTGTTCTTCGATCATGCCGTCTTCTCAGGTCTGGTGGACTTCGACGGCACCAAATTCACCGGGGCGGCTAACTTCTCTGGCTCGCTCTTCTCAGAGGATGCCGGCTTTTCGGAGTCCGAGTTTGAGGGGCTGGCAGGCTTCTCCAGGGCCCACTTCGCCACAGAGGCCAACTTCTCACGGGCGCGTTTCAACGACGCCGACTTCGGCCGGGCCAGCTTTGATGGAAATTTTCACCTGGTCAATGCGAAGGTCTACACATTGAAGCTCTCCGATGCCCAGTTTGCCGGGGGCTCTGCCGTTCACCTCAAGGACTTCAACTACAGCCGCATAGACGTGCGCTGGAACACCATCAGGGAGCATATCCCCTACAACGGATCGGTTTACCTCATGCTGATCAAAAACTTCAGGAACCTCGAGCAGTATGAGGATCAGGACGACTGCTACTACCAGTACAGGAGAGAGAGGCAGTCCCGCTCTCATAAGCCAGTAGCCGGGCTATTCGACCGCCTGGCCTGGCTCTCCTGCGGCTACGGGGTGCGCCCCTCCCACACAGTCCTCCTCAGCCTTGCCATCATACTGCTCTTCACAGGCGTCTTCTGGGCGGCTGGGGCCCTGCAGCCGGACGGGGGCAGCGCCCACATCCGAGGGACTTCTGTCTCTATCACCGACGCATTCTACTTCAGCAGCATGCAATTTCTGGGCAAGACGCCACAGAACTTCAGCATCGCAGAGGGGTATGAGTTTTTCACTGTGATTGAGACACTGCTTGGCTGGATACTCATGGCCCTGTTCCTGGTCACCATGAGCCGGGTGATGCTGAGGTAACGCCAGCGGGCAGGAAAACCATTATAAACTTCCAGCCCAACGGCGACTGGGAATTATTTATGAAGAGGAGGGGTGATGATGATCAAGCACGTCGTCATGTTCAAGTTCAGGGAATTTGCAGAGGGAGGGGATAAGGCGGCTAACTGCAAGCGGCTTTATGAGGAGCTTTTGGCCCTGCCTGCCAAAATCAGCGAGATCAAGCTATTCGAAGTTGGCGTCAGCTTCCTTCAGGCCCCTGTGGCATGCGACCTGGTGCTCATTTCGGAATTCGAGAGCAAGGAAGCCCTCTATAGCTACCAGAAGCATCCGGAGCATCTCAAGGTGGCCGACTTCGTGGGTAAGGCCTGCGAGAGCCGATTTGTGGTAGACTATGTATTCCCGTCTCAAATCCGGTGATGAATTAACTTGACTAATTCACATTTGATTACTACTACTAATTAATTATATTTATTATAACCCTCCATTCTAAAACTACAGGGAGGGTTATCTTTGAATTCGGATTTCAGATTCTCAGAAGTTAAATTGAGAAAGTCCTTACTCAGATTAAAGGCATATGAGAAGATATATACATCTCATTTCATTACCACAACAAGGTCTATAAGCC
>JAGPMN010000029.1 GCA_018052825.1 Methanothrix sp. | reverse complement strand
TGAGTCGCCAAGACCATTGTCAGACACGAAAAAACTCGCGTCTCCACTTCACTCTATATCGCATCCTGGAAGTCGGACCTTCATCAGATCGGGACCGAAGCCTTGGGGATGCGACGCCTAATCGGCCTAGTCAGGTGGTCAGCCGGCGTATTTAACATTTTCCCCTGCTCCCTCGGAGGAGCTGAGGAGATCTCCGGCCTTCCTTAGCCGATGGCTTACATAGGCCCTATAATCGCTATCTACAGGACCCATAGCCCTGCCTTTTCTGGCGGGCCGAACCCATCCAATAACCCTGATGTATATAACCTTTTTGCTCCGGTATGGCAGCCAGGCCGCAAGTACTGCGCCAAAATCATTTAGTATTAATATCATCATAAGAGAGTGCCTGCAGCCAAATAGCATGTCTGCTGGAGGTCTTTTATGGGCTTTACATTGACAGAGAAGATTCTGAGGGAGCACCTCGCGGAGGGCTCAGGCTCCTATGAGCCTGGCAAAGAGATCGGCATTAAGATAGATCAGACCCTTACCCAGGACGCAACTGGCACCATGGCCTATCTGCAATTCGAGTCCATGGGCCTCTCCGAAATCGCCACGGAGCTATCCGTGAGCTATGTGGACCACAACACCATCCAGGTGGGATTTGAAAACGCCGACGACCACGCCTACCTGGAGACCATCGCGAAGAAGTACGGCATCTATTTCTCCCGCCCCGGCAACGGCATCTGCCATCAGGTCCACCTGGAGAGATTCGCAAGGCCTGGAAGGACGCTGCTGGGATCCGACAGCCATACGCCAACGGCCGGGGGGGTGGGCAGCCTGGCCATAGGCGCTGGTGGCCTGGACGTGGCCGTGGCCATGGGAGGGGGAGCCTACTACCTGACTGCGCCGAAGGTCATCGACGTCCACCTAACCGGAGATCTGCAGCCCTGGGCCACAGCCAAGGACGTGGTCCTGAAGGTCCTGTCCATACTGAGCACAAAAGGAAATGTAGGCTGCGTCTGCGAATACACGGGAGATGGCATTGCCGGGCTCACCGTCCCGGAGAGGGCAACCATCACCAACATGGGAGCTGAGACCGGTGTGACCACCTCCATATTCCCCAGCGACGAGCAGACCCGCCGCTTCCTGGCGGCGCAGGGAAGGGGCGATCAGTGGAAGCCACTGGGCCCGGACAGGGATGCCGTCTACGACCGCTCCCTGGAGATAGACCTGTCGGAGATCCAGCCACTAGCCGCCGCCCCGCACAGCCCTGGAAATATCGTCCGGATAAATGATCTGGACCTGCCGGTGGACCAGGTGATGATCGGCTCCTGCACCAACTCCTCGTATGTCGACCTCATGACAGTCGCCGCCATGGTAAAGGGAAGGCGGCTTGCCGCGGGCGTCTCCCTGGGCATCGCCCCCGGATCGCGGCAGGTGCTCTCCGCCATAGCCAGAAACGGTGCCTTGAGCGACCTGATCGCCTTCGGAGCCAGAATCCTGGAGTCCGCCTGCGGCTTTTGCATTGGAAACAGCATGTCCCCCTGCACGAACTCCGTATCAGTGCGCACCAGCAACCGCAACTTTAAAGGCCGCTCCGGAACCCCCAGCGCCAATGTCTATCTCACGAGCCCGGTGGTGGCCGCAGCTGCAGCCATCACCGGCCGACTTGTCGACCCGGCTGAGCTGGGCATCCCCTTTCCCGGGATAGAGATGCCGGAGAGCTTTGAGATAGACGACAGCATGATCATCCCCCCCCTTCCCCAGTCAGCCAGGGCTGATGTGAAGATCCGCCGCGGCCCGAACATCGGCGAGCCGCCAGTCAACGGCCCGATGCCTGAGGAGATCGCCGGGCAGGTGACCATAAGAGTCGGCGACCTCGTCACAACCGATCACATAATGCCAGCCGGATCCAGGCTCAAGTACCGATCCAATGTTCCAAAATACTCGGAGTTCGTGTTCGAGCCCCTGGACAGGGACTTCTCCAGCCGTGCTGCAGGCCTGCGCGATCAGGGAATCCACAATATCATTGTTGCCGGACAGAGCTACGGGCAGGGCTCCTCCCGAGAGCATGCCGCCCTCTGCCCCATGTACCTGGGGGTGAAGGCGGTCATAGCCAAATCCATCGAGAGGATCCATGCCGCCAATCTGGTCAACTTCGGCATACTGCCACTCTCCTTCACCAGAGAGGCTGATTGGGATGCCCTGCCCCAGGGCACATCGATCAGGATTCCTGCCATCCGGGAGGCTCTGAAGAGCGGAAAAGAGAGCATAGTGGCCCTGGCGGGAGAAGGTGAAGAGCAGCGCTCAATGGAGCTACAGATGAGCCTGTGGCAGCGGCAGAGGGAGATACTCCTGTCGGGAGGACTGCTGTCCTATACGGTTCAGGCTTCGAAAGGCATGGCTGCCAAATAATTGAGAGAAGCCCTGCCCATCCGGGCAGAGGCTTGATTTTTTTAATATACTCAGGTGTTGAACAGGACCATGATGTTCTGAGCCATGATCTTGCCAGGAGCATCTTTGCTGGGAATGCTGGTGCTGCCGGATGCCGTCAGGCTTCCGCCGGTCTGCAGGGCGTGAAGGTCCCTATTGATATCAAAGTCGTTGTTTATGCTTCTGGTCAGAAACAGGCTGTTTCTCTCTCTTTCCGTCAGATTGAGGGCACTGGCATTGGCCAGGAAGCTGGTGGCCCCCAATGAGCTGTCGAACTTAAGGGGGAAGGCGTTCATCCAGATATCCATGTTGGAGGAGGTGCTCTTGGGCCCCTGGCTATTCTGATTGGCGACATAGTTGTCCCAGTATTCCTGTACATCCGGCTCAAATGTGGACACGCTTGGCGAATGCAAAAATGAGAGCTGAGTGCTGCTGTAGCCCTCGCCCAGGCCCACTGTCTGGGCGCCGGCCAGGCCGAGCAGGCAGGTCAGTGCAATCAATACAGCTGCGATCTTCATATTAATTCATCCCTTTTTATTAGTTAATTCTCCTGCTCAAATCAGTCCCAACCTATTTATTCCTTATTGGTGGAGGGATGAACATGCCGGACCGCTTCGAAATACTGCATAAAGACCTGGCCGGGAGAATTGGCAGGCTGTCCACGCCGCACGGCATCATCGAGACCCCTGCCCTGATGCCTGTGGTCAATCCCCACCTGCCGCTCGTACCGCCCCCGGAGCTGGCTGAGATGGGAGCGGAGATGATCATCACCAATAGCTACATAATTTACCAGGATCCGGAGCTGAAGAGGATAGCCATGGAAAGGGGGCTGCATGAGATGCTGGGCTTCTCCCGGCCCGTCATGACAGACTCCGGAGCCTTTCAGCTATCCGTCTACGGGGATATCGATGTCTCGCCGCTGGATATACTTCAATTTCAATTTGCCATAAAGTCTGACATCTGCGTGCCTCTGGACATTCCCACACCTCCAGATGTGCCCAGGGCAAGGGCTGAGGAGGAGCTGGCCTTGACCGAGAGCAGGCTGGTCGAGGCAGCCGACCTGAAGGGGCCGGCTCTCCTGGCCTGCCCGGTGCAGGGATCGACCTATGCAGATCTGCGAGAGAGGGCGGGCCGGTTTGCTGCGAAGCTGCCCTTCGACGTCTATCCAGTGGGAGGGGTGGTGCCGCTCATGGAGTCCTACCGCTACTCAGATCTGGTGGATGTGGTATCTGCCGCAAAGAGGGGGCTGGGACCGGCCCTGCCAGTGCACCTTTTCGGGGCCGGCCACCCCATGATCTTCGCCCTGGCGGCAGCCTTGGGCTGCGACCTATTCGACTCGGCTGCCTATGCCCTCTACGCCCGGCAGGACCGCTACATGACAGCCTACGGCACTGGAAAGCTGGATGAGATGAGCTATCTGCCCTGCTCCTGCCCGGTCTGCCAGGGCCATACGCTAAAGGAGCTGAGGGACAGCCCTGAGAAGGCCAGACTCCTGGCCCGCCACAACCTCTATGTCTCCCTGGCGGAGATCAGGCAGGTCAAGGAGAGCATTCGCGAGGGCTCCCTCTGGGAGCTGCTGGAGGCGCGCTGCCGGTCCCACCCGCGCATGCTGGACGGGCTGAAGAGGCTAGGGAGGGAGGGACAGTGGCTGGAGAGGCTTGACTGCGCTGCAAAGTCCACGTTCTTCTACACCAGCCACGAGGCAGCCCTGCGCCCGGAGGTGCTGCGCTACGCCCGGCGGATCGGCCGCTTCTCCCTGCAGGGCGGTGTGCTGATCACAGACGACCCGGCAGCGGACACGTCAGGCTACGACCATGTGCTGCTCTTCAAGCCGCCCTTCGGGCCGTACCCGCGGGAGCTGGCAGAGACCTATCCGTTCAATGCCGAGGTTCCGGAGCAGGCGGACGGCGCAGCTATGGAGCAGGCAGAGAAGAACACAAGGGAGCTGATGCAGGCCAATCCCGGGGCGAGCTTTGCCATCAGGATGAAAAAGGGAGAGCTGGCAGGGCTGCTAAAGGATTAGATAGGGTCGATCTCATGCGCGGAACAGTTGTCTCAGGCCTGGGCCGGGGCAGATTTTTCATTTCCCTTGAGGGCTACAGCCGCCAGTTCGCAGAGAAGCTGGGCTTTCTTCCTTTCCCAGGGACATTGAATATTCGACTGGATGAGCCCTTCCCGGAGGGCCGGCCTGTCGTCATCGAGGGCTTCTCGGAGGGAGGCCGCACATTCGGAGGGTGCCGATGCTACCGCATCAAATTAAACGGGATCGATGCGGCTGTCATCCGTCCGGAGAGGAGCCGCTATCCTGAGGAGCTGATTGAGGTCATAGCCCAGGTCAACCTGCGAGAGGCGCTGGGTCTGCGGGACGGGGACGCCGTTGAGGTGGCAGTCCTGCCGGCCGCTGAACTGCCACAGGAGGCACTGTATTCCTGTACGAGACGGGCGGACTGGCTTTATCAGCAGGGAAGATTCGATGAGGCCGCAGAGTGTTACGACAGAGCTCTTACACAAGCGCAAGAGGGCGAGCGGCTCGACCAAATCTGGAACCGGCGGGGCCTGGCCCTATGCCGCCTGGGCTTGCTCTCAGAGGCCCGCGCCTCATTTGACCGCGCCCTGCAGATCAATGCGGAATGTACCGACGCCCTCAACAACATCGGCGTTGTGCTCTACAGGCAGAAGAAGTTCGATGAGGCCGTCGCCATCTTCGATGAGATCATCGGCAGAGAGCCCGGATATATTCGGGCATGGTACAATAAGGGGGTGGTCATGGACAGGCTGGGCAGATTCAGGCAGGCTGTAGAGTATTACGATCAGGCCCTGAAGCTCAACTCCAGCGGTGGGCGAATTTGGAGCAACCGGGGCGTCTCCCTGGCCAACCTGGGTGACTACGAGGCAGCCCTGGACTCATTCGATATGTCCATCGCCCTCCAGCCGGAGAGGAGCGAGTTCTGGAACAACAGAGGGGCGGCTCTGGGCAGGCTTCGCCGCTACAGCGAGGCGCTTGACAATTTTGAGCGTGCTACTGATATCGATCCACTCAATGCAGATGCCTGGTGCAACCTGGGCGAAGCCCTGCGCCGCAGAGGAGAGCTGGAACGGGCAGTGGAGAGCTACGATCGGGCCATCACCATCGATTCCGGTCACGCCGGGGCCTGGAATGGCAAGGGCCTGGCCCTCAAGGCTTTAGGCAGGGTGGAGGAAGCCGACGCGGCCTTCGCCCGGGGGGCGCAGATCACGAACACAGAGGAGGCCGAAAGATGAAGCGATATGCGAAATGCTGGGGTAATTAGGAGGAAGGCAAAAGTCTTGTGTAGGAGGGAGGAAAAGAGTTTCTTTCGACTTTTGCCGATTAGTATGTATGGTTTTGCCGATATTTAAGCATTTTCGTTCTTAATTATTTCAATGAGAGAGATATCCTCCTCCTGGGCAAATCCACGTCGAGCACCTTTACTGTGATCCTCTCTCTCACTGCAACCACATCCGCCGGGTACCTCACAAAACCGTCTTTGAGCTGGCTGATGTGAACCAGACCGTCCTGATGCACTCCGATGTCCACAAAGGCCCCAAAGGCGGTGACATTGGTCACGATGCCGGGCAGCTTCATTCCCACCCTGAGGTCCTCAATCCTTTCTACCCCCGGTGAAAACTGAAACTGCTCAAACTCCCGGCGCGGGTCGCGCCCCGGCCGGGATAGCTCCTCAATGATGTCCTGGATGGTGGCCCGCCCCGCCCTCTCAGTCAAATACCTCTGCGGATCAAGCCGCTCCAGCAGGTGGCGATCTTTCATCAGCCTCTCCACAGGGACTGCCAAATCCGCAGCCATCCTCTCCGCTATGGAGTAGCTCTCCGGATGGACCGCCGTCCCATCCAGGGGATTTTCGCCGCCCTGGATACGCAGAAATCCGGCCGCCTGCTCGAAGGCCCTGGGCCCCAGGCGCGGCACATTGAGCAGCTCCTTCCGGGAGCGGAACATGCCGTGCTCATCTCTGTACTTGACAACCGCAGCCGCCAGCTTCGGCCCCAGGCCTGATACGCGGGCTAAGAGCTCTCTGCTGGCGGAGTTGAGGTCTACTCCCACCAGGTTTACGCAGGATATGACCACATCATCCAGAGCCTGGGCCAGAGACTGTCCGTCCACATCATGCTGATACTGGCCGACGCCTATGGCCCGCGGATCGATCTTGACCAGCTCGGCCAGGGGATCCATCAGCCTTCGGCCTATGGAGACAGCGCCGCGCACAGTGGCATCTACATGTGGGAGCTCCTGCCGGGCGGCCTCTGAAGTGGAATAGACCGACGCCCCGGATTCGTTTACCATGATGACCGGCAGCTCTTCGCCTGCCGTTCCCTTTCCCATCTCTTTTCCATCTTCTTCAAGCCGCAGGTTAAGGCTGCGCAGAAACTGCTCCGTCTCTCTTCCTGCAGTGCCGTTGCCGACAGCTATGGCCTCGATGCCGCAGCGCCTGCAGATATCGCGAACGGTATTCTCCGCCTGCTCGCGATCTCTTCCGCCGCTGCGCCCCGCCGGCTGTCCCAAATCATGGGGATAGATGACATGGCTCTCCAATAGCCGCCCCATCCTGTCCAGAACAGCCAGCTTGCAGCCCGTGCGAAAGCCCGGGTCTACTGCCAGGATGCGCTTATGCCCCAGTGGCGGCTCAAGCAGGACATGACGCAGGTTCTTGGCGAAGACATCGATGGCCTTCTCCTCCGCCCGTGCTCGCGCTGCTGCCAGAGTCTCGTTCTCCATGGAGGGAGCGAGAAGCCTGCGGTATCCGTCCTCTGCCGCCAGCCTCACCTGCCGGGCGGCCGGGCCTTCAGCCTTCAGGAATAGCTCCTCCATTGCGGCCAGGCACTCCTCATCCGCTGCTGCCAGATGCAGGCGCAGAACGCCCAGCCTCGCCCCGCGCAGCATGGCAAGCAGGCGGTGCGGGCTGACCCGGCTGATGGGCTCAGAGCATTCCATGTAGTCCCTGAACTTCTCTGAATTATCGATATCATTTCCAATCGCCTTCCTGGCTGCTCCTCCATCTGCTGCGGTGCACCTCAGGACGCCCTGCGTCTCGAAGATGGCTCTCATCCTGCTGCGGGCTTCGGCGTCCTCGCTCATCCACTCGGCCATGATGTCACGCGCCCCGGCCAGCGCCTCTTCCCCGGACTGCACGCCCTTTTCTGCATCCACAAAGGCGGCCGCCAGATCTTCCAGATCAAGGCCCCTCTCCGCCTGCCCGTCGAATATCCTCCTGGCCAGAGGCTCGAGGCCGCGCTCCCTGGCGACAGAGGCCCGCGTCTTTCTTTTAGGCCGGAATGGCAGGTATATGTCCTCCAGCCTGGCCAGGCTCTCAGCTCCCGAAATGCTCTCCTGCAACTGGGGTGTGAGCAATCTGCGTCCGGCCAGAGACCGGAGGATGGCCTGCCTTCGTTCATCGAGCTGGCGCAGGCGGAGGAGACGGTCGCGAATGCCGGCAATGGCCACCTCGTCCATGCCTCCCGTGGCCTCCTTTCTGTACCTGGCAATGAAGGGCAGCGTTGCTCCCCCGTCCAGGAGCTGCACAGCTGCCAGGACGCTTTTCTCGTCCAGGGACATATCATATGCTATCTTTTGGATGTATTGATCAGACATGCTCTGCCCGCCGACACTCCATGGAGTTGAAAATACTGCGGATGGAACAATCCGGTTACAAATGATAAAAACGCAGAGAGCAGGCTGGATTTCCAGCCCGCCATTTGTTAAGCGGTGATGAATTGAGTCTTACTGCTTTGCTACTTTGTCAGCCTTGGGGCCCTTCTCGCCCTCAACCACATCGAAGCTGACCTTATCGCCTTCTGTGATTGTGACATCCGGCATGAGGCCAGTTGCATGAACAAAATAATCCTTTCCGTCGTCGCCTGCTATGAAGCCAAATCTCTTGGTTCTGTTAAAGAATTTTACTGTTCCGGTTACCATTCTGATTCCTCAGTGAAACTACCTCATATTAGCCGTATATTTAAACTTGATGGATACCATGCCCTCCGGTCGGAGCTGCTCTCCTTCGGAGCGGGTGATTCTCCCCTTTTCTTCGCGAAAGAGGCAGGAGGAGACCCTCCCTGCCCTGTCGGCTGCAATGCAGCCTCTGATGCATTTTTTGCAGCGGTTGCACTTCGTTCCGTCAATTTCGATTGTGCCGGATACTTCGATTGCACCGCGAGGGCAATTCCTCTCGCAGATCTTGCATCCCGTGCAAAGTTGCGCGCGCAGGACTGCTTCGCAAATCTCTCGCAGCAGCACCTCAGCCTCATCCTCTCCTGCGATGATCATAATATGTCCGCCGGCAAAGACAGTGGCCCTGCCCTTATCCGTGCGGACCACGGCTGCGCCCAGATCCTCTGCATACTGTACATCGCCCAGCAGCTTGAGCGCCTGGGCGACGCTTGAGAATGGGTGGTTCTGGGGTACGGCGAGCGTCGCCTCAATTGAATACTCGAGTCCGCAGGGCGACCTTCCCCGCACCGCCTGCAATGAGACCTCATCCGCATTGAATTTGCCGCATTGCTCTCCCTTTCCTTCGCCTCCAGTGAGGCTGATGCCGTGCTCCTCAGCCAGCTCAAGCATCTTTGGAGGGTGGCTCTTCCAGCGCCAGAAGCCCCACTCTATGTACCTGCTTTCGAGAGACCTCTCTGCGGCCCAGTTTTGCAGAGATTCCATCCACTGCCGGAAGAGATCGGGGTGAGTGTCTTTGAGCCTGGCAAATTCGGACTGAAGTGAGGCCGGGCAGAGCCAGCAGCCGATGCGCTCGTAGTCCTGCTCGTAGAGGGGGTTGGCGAGCAGGCCGCTGCTGTGGATATAGAGCATGACCTCCAGGGCATTCCAGCTCCGGATGGGGGCGAGGGTGGTCTGGCTTGGGACGTAGGGATTTCTCTCAACTGCACGGATGGCGGAGCGGTTGAATGACTCGTAGATCCTGCGCCCCTCGATGGTCACGCAGCCCCTAGGATAGTGCTCTGCCAGAAAGGATGTCATGGGCCCCAGCTTATTGGTCTTGCAGCACCATCGGTAGTCCTTGGCTGGCGGGCCGAACACCCTCACCTGCTCAAAGAAGCTGCTATCACCCTTTATCTCGTGCAGGGGCAGCTTGAGGCTTTTTACCAGATCCCGCACGTACTGCAGGGTTTCTGGAAACTCCAGGCCGGTGTTGATGAAGAGCACCTCCGGGCGTCTGATGGCCTTTCTGGCCAGGATCAGGCAGGCCAGGCTGTCCTTTCCACCGCTGAATGAGACATTGACCGGCAGCCGGTTTCTGGAGAGATAGCCTTTGATCTCCATGAGAGCTGCCATCTCCAGCCTCTGCAGGGCGGCGCGGTTGGCTGCGACGACCTCATCCATGCCAGGGCGCTTATCTCTGAGGACGAATGCGGCCTTGGCCACATCCCTGATGCGTATGGCTTTTGAGCCGTCGCCCCGGCGCCGAACGACGCCCGCGCCTGCGAACTTGCCGATTTTCAGGACAACATTGTCTCCCTCGGCCAGAGCGGCCAGGCCGCCGGCGATGCTGATTATAGCCCGGGGCGGCAGCCACTTGCCCTTGATGTGCCCTTTGAGAAGGGAGCTGTCGCATACGACAAGCCTCCTTTCAGCCCTCTCCAGGAGAAGGGCGGCACCCTCCGGCTCGATGTCCAGCCTGTGCCTGCCGGCTGTCACGTCAAACCAGAGGGTCGCGATATGCCGGCCCTCCAGTATCACCTGGTCGCGCCTGTCCAGGCCTGCGATCTTGTTGAGCAGGATTATCCTGTCCTGGAGAAAGCCGGAATAGCCGAAGTCCTCCAGGAACAGCTCTGCGAGCAGGTCGCGTGCGGCGCGGGAGGAGAGGCGGATATCTCCCGGCGGCGCGAGCTTCATCCTCCTGCCAGGCTGGCCGCAGGCGGAGCACTGGCTGGAGATGAGTGGCAGGCTGCAGCTGTCGCACCAGAACAGCTCGCTCTTTGCTGGAGTGAATGTCTTGGGCATGGATCTCAATTCAATAGGGTTCAGTCCGCAGTCGGGAGTATTTAAGGCTTTTATCACTGGCAGTGAGGCGCATTCGATTCACTGAAAGGATTGATCTACCCCAGGAAGAATACGAGGAGCCAAAAATCTGTGCCAGCTGCGACTCTCACAGATAACGCACGATCAGCGGCAGCATGAGAACCCCCATGGCATGCGTCCTCATGATACCGGCCACAGGGGCTATGAGACCCACCACAGTGGAGATGAAGAATATGAACAGGCCGAAGATGCCGGTGAAGGCATAGGCCATGGCCGTCAGGAAGAAGAGCACCATCAGGCAGAGCAGTCGGTAGTTGACACGGGAGACTGCCCGGCCAGCCAGCCGCGCCGCCCAGACTGTGGCCAGAAATGAGAGGGCAGCTACTACTACAACTATGATTATCATTCCGGCCAGGCTTGCGATGTCCAGCTCCATAAGCTCGGCAATGGCCGCAGCGGCCCCGCTCCTCGGCCTGCCTATGACGTAGAGAGCCACCAGGGAGAAGAGGGCATTGGCGGTATTGGCCCCGGCCAGGCTTATGAGAAACTCCTCAGGCGCGGCTGAAGAGCCAAGCCGCACGGTGAGCGCTGCCACTGAGGCGGAGACGCCGGGAATCCAGGCCACAATAGATCCGCCTAGGCTGCCGGAGAAGACGGCTTTTGCCAGCGCAGCGGCAGGCAGATTGATATCGCTCTCCCTCTGCTCCGGCACCTGCCCCTCCCCGGAGAGGCTGATCATCAGAGACGAGGCCCCGAATATGCCGGAGAGCAGCGGCAGCAGCACCTGCACCTCCAATCCCAAGGGGGAGCTGAGCAGCTCCTCGTGCTGGAAGGCGAAGAGGCCTAGAAGCCCCGATGTCAAAAAGAGCAGGGCGGCTATGGCCTTGTATTTGTAATGCACGAGCCTGCCCTGGCCCTCGACCTGCGGCCCCATCTCTGAGCGGATCATGAGCAGAGCGATGCCCAGGAGCAGCGCCCCAACGTATTTGGTCAGGCGGTCGTAGCAGCTGGAGACTGCCCAGGAGAGGGGCCAGATCATGAGCAGGGCAAAGAGGATCGAGCCGGCACTGCCCAGGGCAGAGAGCCGCACCGCCTCAACTCCCCGCCCCTCGTGCATCAGCCTCTGGCCTGGCAGGACGGAGAGGGCCGTCTCCGAGTCGGGCGCTCCCAGGAAGACGGCTGGAATGGCATCAAAGAATGTCTGGGAGATGCTGGCTGCGAGAATTATGCTCGCCACCTGAAAGGGAGACAGCCCCCAGGCCAGAAGCTGGGGCGAGATGGCGAGGAGCATTGCTGCGAAGTTGTTGAGGTGAAGGCCTGGCGTCAGGCCGCTGACCACCCCCAGCAGGGAGCCGAAGGCAACGCAGGCCAGGAGGATTAGGTCTGACATCTCTACTTAAAGAAAAGATAATAAAAGTAATAGTAGTTATAGATTGCTGTTGCTATGCTTTTATGGCAGTCACTTCGTCTTTATCATCTATCTGTGTTCGGATAGTGTAACATAATGTGGATTGAGAAACCATAACGTCGGGCCGCTTAAGCGAAATTCCATCAAACCACATAGATCCCACCTTCCGCACTTTAACTTTCTAAACTGAGTATTTTTCCCGCTAACGATTCCTTAAATATAATCATAATTTGCAATATTTATCTACATTAATAATTTATTTGCTTGCCATATTGCGTCAATTGAGAGGACCTTTTTGCCATCTTATCCCTCAAGAGAAAATCGATCCAAACCAACATAGTGTAAAATTATCTAGCAAGAAAATCCAAATTAATTAAAATGTTTTCATTTAATTAACTAAATCGGTGGCGGCAAAAATACTAAATCCAGAACTCAAAGTGCGGAATGCAGGTAGATCGATTTCAAATGCGATTCAAGTGAAGAAGGCTCCAAACTCTATTAGGATCAACTCAGCTAAGGTACACTACCTGCTTGAGCCAACCTCTAAAAATCCCATTTTCTATCCAGGATACCAAAGATTTAATTAGCGTTGGCATATGTTGCACTGATCGAATAGGGATTCAGGTAGGAAGGATAATGTCTGCAAGAGGAGAAATCAAGAGCGAAAAGATATTAGTCAAAGATATCTTCTCAAGAATGTGGTTCCGAATTCCTGAGTATCAACGTCCTTTTATTTGGGGAACTGATGAAGTTAGCGAACTTCTTGATGATTTAGCATTCGCGATGATCGAAAAGCCTGATTTTGACTATTTTCTTGGATCTTTTGTATTCCAATCAAGGGTTGCAGCTCCAGAATTAGGTCAAAAATTTAATGAAAACGACCTACTTGATGGTCAGCAAAGAATGACGACACTTCTTCTCTTATTTGCTGTAATTCGAGATCTCACCGAAAATGTTGAGGCGAAGGAAACATGTCAAAAGTGCATATACCAAAAGGCAAACACATTTTTAAATATCCCTGACAGAACACGCCTTTTCTTTGCGATTCGAGAAGATACTCAGAGATTTCTTGAAGATGACATAATACGTGAAGATGGAACCGCCGAAATAGAGAGGAGTATCTCTAAAATAAATAAAAAAGAGAATATTTCAATTAGAAATATGGCCAATGCAATCATAGTGATGAGTAATTTCTTCCGTAACAATCCAAAGACGAGTCCAGAGGAACTCCTGCATTTTCTGCTCAATAATGTCCTGATGATCTATGTTTCTACTGAAGATTTGGAAGATGCCTTCAGGTTGTTCACAATCCTCAATGATCGCGGTATTCCGCTCCGCAACAGTGATATTTTGAAATCTATGAATCTAGGTGCTCTAAATGAATCCAATGAAAAGATCAAGTATGCCAAAATGTGGGAGGAAGCCGAAAGTGAACTTGGAGACGATTTTGATCGCTTTCTAAATCATATAAGGACCATCCTTGTTAAGGATAAACCGAGATTAAACCTCCTCAAGGAATTCGAAGACAAAATATATAATCCGAAGGAACGTGAAAAATCTACAGGAGCCCTTAAGCCTGTGCTTTTACATAAGGGACAAGAGACATTTGAATTAATAGAGCGATATTTAAGTCATTATCATAAGCTATTTGATGGCCAAACCTACGATGAGTTGAATAATTTTGAATTTGATAATCACTTGAAAGTGATGCTTACGGGATTACCTGCAACCGACTGGATGCCACCACTGATACGCTATTTTGATCGATTCCAATACCAAGAAATTCTCAATTTTCTAAAACGATTAGATAATAAGTTCTCTGCTGATTGGATTAGTCAATATTCTCCGACAGATCGGATCGAAGCAATGAATAAGATAATTAGAGTTATTGATGATGCAAAAAATGTTCAAGATGTATTCTCTTCCAAATCTTTCGATATAGATGGTGATTCCTTAATTCGTTTTATCGATGGTCCGGTATATGGGAGACGATTTGCGCGCTACTTGTTGTTGAAACTTGATTATATTTATACGAATCACGCTCAACGTATGAATTTCGAAACTCCTTCCGTGGAACATATCTTACCACAAAATCCAGCAGCAAATAGCCAGTGGTTAATAGATTTTGATGAAGGACAACGCAAGGAATGGACCGATAAGCTCGGAAACTTGGTGCTCATAACAGGTAGAAAGAACTCAACTTTGGGACGGCTAAATTATCAAGAGAAGAAGAAACGATATTTTGAGAGAAACATAGATACTTGTCCGAACTCTTTGCGGGTTCTTACAAATTATGAAATCTGGACTCCTAATGAATTGAGGGCGAATCATGAAATCGTTTTGAATAAGATAAAAGAGCATTATGGCATCAGATAGTCTACCTTAAAGGTACACGACTATGGATGGAAATGCATGAAGAACGCGAGGCGTCACTGCGACTTGGATTTCAAGATAGCCGTAGTGGCTGAAATATTTGGAGATGCACTCTATAAGACATTTTCATCGAGCAGGTATACAATAAGAAGAGGCTGCAATCAAGGTGCTGTCCAGCTTTCTGACCATTCTTAGGGTTTTCCCTCGTCAAAGCTTCTTGCATGCGGCTATTCAAGATGCCCGAGGGCCTCAAAAGGAGATGATGCTGCCATGAAAAAAGCGACTCGCGGCCATCTTTTAAGCCATAAGGATGATATGCGCAACAAGCGGATATCCAGCAAAAGGTCGCCAGTGGAAAGATTTTTTTGCCTTCGTTAAGCGTGTCGACATTGAGTCCTTTTGTCACTCCAGGAGAATGAAGGCTAACTGATGCACTCATGTCCACCGCTTCACTGGGAAGACAGTCCGTTGCCATTCAATGATGGGTTGGTCCTTGGTATCGATGTCGGCCCTGAATCTCCCGGTTCTTTCTGGCCGAAGAGAAAGCTTAAAGGGGATGTGCAAGATAAACCGAAAGGATCGGAGAAGAGGCCTGGCTTTTCAGCCGCTGCAGGACGGCTGGTCTGCCTTGGCAGACGCCATGATAAGAGGAGACGAATAGTGAATAGCAGTGATCATAGCTCCGGCAAAGGCCATATCGACGGGCCTGATAGGCGAAAGTCAAATGCAGCGCTCATCTCCATAATCTCTAATTTGGCGCTTGTGATTTTGAAGTTCATCACAGGTACGGCCATTGGCTCCGTATCCATTGTCTCTGAGGCCGTTCACTCCTCAGTCGACCTGCTGGCGGCGATCATCGCCTTCTTTTCCGTTAAGACATCCGGCAAGCCAGCTGATGAGGATCACCCATTCGGGCATGGAAAGGTCGAAAATATATCGGGAACTATAGAGGCCCTGCTCATATTTCTGGCGGCGGGCTGGATTATTGCGGAGGCAGTCGACAAGCTGAGAAATCCCAGACCGATCGATTCTGCCGCATGGGGAGCTGGAGTTATGATGATCTCCGTGGCGGCAAATATGTTTGTGTCCAGGCAGCTCTTTAAAGTGGGAGAGGAGACGGACTCAGTGGCATTGAAGGCAGATGCCTGGCACCTGAGAACCGATATCTATACATCCCTTGGCGTAACGGCCGCCATGGCCGGCATCACCATTGGCGGGTTAATCGCTCCCCAGGCGGACCTGCACTGGGTGGATCCGCTGGCAGCTATGATCGTGGCTGCACTGATAATAAAAGCTGCATATCACCTGACGGTGGAATCCGCCCGCGACCTGGTGGATGTGACGCTGCCGGCTGATGAGGTGGACGAAGTGAGAAGGCACGTCACGGCCTTTGCCCCGACCATCCGGGGAGTTCACAGGCTGAGAACGCGAAAGGCTGGATCGAGCCGCTTTGTCGAGTTTCACATCAGAGTTGATCCGGCCATGTCTGTGGACGAATCCCACCGCATAACCGATATGGTATCCTGTTCCATAAAGGAGCATTACCCGGGAACTACTGTGACAATTCACATCGAACCCTGCAACTGTGCCCTGGCCGAAGAGGGCTCCTGCGGCTGTCTGCTAACCCGGGAAGCCAAGGAGGCGCTGTCGGAAGAGAGATAAATCAACCATCAACCCTATTTTGCTATCATCTCTATCCTCTCTAAAGCCTGCTTTATCCTGGCCTGAGATGTAGCGTAGGAGAGACGCACATAATCTGCCCCCCCAGTCCCGAATGCCGATCCCGGAGTGGCGGCAATCAGGGCATCCTTAAGCAGCCTGTCTGTGAATGCGTCGCCACCGCCCAGCTCCGAGACATTTGGGAAGGCATAGAATGCTCCGCCCGGCATGCTGCAGGGAATTCCCAGATCGTTGAGGCCCTCGATGAGAAGGTCCCTGCGGGCCTTGAATTCGGCGACCATGGCAGCCACCTCATGCTGGGGGCCCTGTATGGCCGCAATCCCCGCCCGCTGCACAAATGTGGTAGCCTGGGAGACGGAGTGGGATAGAAGCCTGGTCACCCACTTCATGATCTCCCTCGGGCCGGCCAGATAGCCCAGCCTCCATCCCGTCATGGCATAGGCCTTGGAGAAGCCGTTAATGGTAACAGTCCTGTCCTCCATTCCGGGCAGAGATCCGAGGCTTATGTGCTGGCGGTCGTAGATTATCTTCTCGTAGATCTCATCGGAGATGGCATAGAGGTTGTGATCGACTGCCAGGTCCCGGATCTCCTCCAGCACCCTGCGATCGAAGACCGCTCCGGTGGGATTGGATGGGGAGTTTACTATGACCAGCCTGGTCTTTGGGGTGATGCCCTCTGCCAGATTGGTGGGCATGAAATCCTCGTCTACCGCCCCCCAGGCCACCTTGCCGCCAGCAAAGGCCACGCAGGGCTCGTAGCTTACCCAGGACGGACCTATGAGCAGGCACTCCTCCCCCTCATCCAGCAGCGCCTGAATTGCTGCAAACACAGCCATCTTGGCTCCTGGAGTGACGGCCACATCATCCGCCGTTATCGAAAGCTGGTTCTCCCAGCACAGCTTATCTGCTATAATTCTGCGCAGCTCCGGAATACCGGCCGTGGGGGCGTAGTGCGTCTCGCCCATCCTGATAGAGCTGCAGCCCGCCTCAACGATGTGCCTGGGTGTATCGAAATCAGGCTCGCCCACACCCATATCGATGATGTCCTGTCCGTCTGCCGCCAGCCTCTTGGCCATGGCCGATATCTTCAGAGTAGTCGATTCCTGGATAGAGGCCATGCGCATGGATACCATTCCTACTCTCCTCCCAGCCTCTGCAGCAGCTTGACAGCCGCCTCCACCGCCCTCATGGCATAATCCACCCGCTTGTGAGCATCAGGCCGGGACATCTTGGGGCCGGTGATGCCCAGTGTCACTGGCTTGTCATACTCCAGTGAAAGATCCATGAGCTTTCGGGCGGCATGATTGGCCACAACCTCGTCATGGGCCGTCTCTCCCTGAATTACGCAGCCGATGGTGACCACAGCGTCGATGTCTTCGCGACGAAGCAGCATCTTCACCGCGATGGGCATGTCGTACACTCCAGGAACATAAACGACTGACGCAACCTCTGCACCCAGGAACTGGGCATGCTCTCTGCCCAAAAGCTCCATCTGATATGTGATATCCCTATTGAACTCCGAGACCACGAAACCAAGTCTTGCCATAGCCAAACCCCATGAAGAGTAGGCAGCAAGCTTCCTTCCCAGACTAATAAACCCATCGATCAGCCAGGGCGATCAAAACGCATTTATCCTTGGCAATTCTCCGGTGATGAGATGTTATATGAGCTTAATTTATCTTAACGGAAGGTTTGTTCCGGAGGAACAGGCTACGGTTTCGGTCTTCGACCATGGATTTCTCTACGGTGACGGCGTCTTCGAGGGCATCCGGGCCTACGAAGGTAGGGTCTTCCGGCTGGAGGACCATGTCAAAAGGCTCTTTGACTCTGCCCGGGCCATAATGCTCAATATACCCATAACAGAGGAGCAGATGTGCGAGGTCATAAAAGAGACGCTGAGGATGAACAACCTGAAGAACGCCTACATACGCCCCATCGTTAGCCGCGGCTACGGCGATCTGGGACTGGACCCCAACAATTGCAAAACGACGACGGTCGTGGTCATCGCCGTCGAATGGGGGGCCATGTACGGAGACCTCTACGAGAAAGGCCTTACGGCAGTCAGCGTCTGCATCCGGAGAAACTCTCCAGATAGCCTGCCTCCCAACATCAAGAGCCTCAATTATCTGAACAACATCCTGGCAAAGATCGAGGCCAACGTCAAGGGCGGAAACGAGGCCATCATCCTCGATTCCATGGGACTGCTCTCCGAGGGAAGCGGAGACAACATATTCATAGTCAAGAACCAAAAGATATACACCCCTCATACCATCAATAACCTCAAGGGCATAACCCGAGAGGCTGTCCTTGATCTGGCCGGAGTGCTTGACATTGAATTTGCAGAGAAGGAGCTGGGGCTGTTCGACATATACACCGCAGATGAGGTCTTTGTCACCGGAACAGCCGCAGAGGTAGCACCGGTGACCAAAGTCGATGGCAGGAGCATCGGCAGCGGAAAGCCCGGGCCCATCACCAAAAAGCTCATGGGTGCCTTCAAAGAGCTGACATTAAGCACTGGAACTCCCGTATTCAGGTGACGAGGCGGAGAGAGAGGACGGCCGCGCATCTCTCCACCGGCTTTTTTTTCTGTCCTTTCGCTCTGCGCCTCTGTGGATTAGGGTCTTCTTTGATCAGCTATGCCGGAATGGTGCGGACCATTATCTTCCTTCTTCTGGGGCCGTCCATCTCGAGGAAGAGGATTCTCTGCCATGCTCCCATGGCGGGCTCACCATTTTCCACGGGAATTACGGCACTGCTTGACAGCAGCATGGAACGGAGATGAGCATGGGCATTGCCGTCTCCCCGGTCATGTCTGTACCCTGCCCCCCTCGGAACCAGCCTTTGAAGAAGAGATAGCATGTCGTCTATCAAAGCGCCATCCGCCTCGTTCACAGTCAGGCCGCAGGTGGTATGCATAACATAAACCAGGGCAAGGCCGCTCTCAACTCCGCTCTCCTGTACGGCCTGGCCGACCCGTCCGGTAATATCAATGACATTAACCGGCTTTTCTGTGTCGATTTCTATCATAGAAGACAAAATGGCATCTTGATCGCTATTGAATATTTCGAGGGGAGGATCCGGGCGGTTCACCTTGAGGGGATGGATGGATTAAATTGGATGTGATATTCCCGGATCCAAATGTATCTTATCATTGGTCATATATAAATTTTGCTGTATAACATTTTTAAAATTTCATGCAAAAGCAACTTTCATCCAGTATAACCATCGCATTGAAAAAGATAAAAGATAAAACTAATTTGCAGTATAAAATTAGGATGTACATTATGAATTGCTGCCAGAGGTTTATGATTTCATTATGATCGCCGGAGTGAAATATTTGTTCGCGAATGGTGCAGCGGGAGGATAGGGCATGGCAGAAAAAAACAAAAGCCTGCAATATCTGAGAGAGGCTAAATGCTCAAGCGCTTTAGCTATCAGAAAAGCCCGGTACAAAACAATTTTGCATAATATCATGTATTATTCTGTTAAAAAAGAATTTAGAATTCGATTAGAAATCCATATTTTTCACTATTATTAATTTATATTTTAAGGGTAACAATTTAATATTTAGAACCTGAGAATGGGCTTATCGGAGGGAATAGACTATGCAAGACACAAGGAATCAAACGGATACTCTTATCATCAAGGATACCACCGCCAATCCGGCTCCTTTGGGATTGCTTGGATTCGGATTGACCACGGTGCTGCTGAACATCCACAACGCAGGATACTATGAGCTCAACTCAATGATCCTGGCAATGGGAATATTCTATGGAGGGCTGGCACAGATCATAGCAGGTATAATGGAATGGAAGAAGAACAACACCTTCGGGGCCACAGCCTTTACATCCTACGGCCTGTTCTGGCTCAGCCTGGTCGGCCTGCTGATCATGCCCAAGATGGAGCTTGCCGATGCCACATCCAAGCCGGCCTTTGCCGCTTACTTCTTCATGTGGGGGCTGTTCACCTTCTTCATGTTCATTGGAACCCTGCGCCTCAACAGAGCCTTGCAGTTCGTATTCCTGACACTTACCATCCTCTTCTTCCTGCTGGCCGCCAGGGACTACATGGGAAGCGCTGCCATAGGGACCTTAGCCGGATATGAGGGCATCATCTGCGGACTGTCAGCCATTTACACCGCCCTCGCCCAGGTCTTAAATGAGGTCTATAAGAAGGTTGTAGCACCCATCGGCCCGGTATAAAATGAGATGTGCTGATAAATACCGGTTTGCCAAGAGGAGATCGAGCCCAAAGATCTCCGCCATTTTTCTATCGGTGGTCTGCTGCCCGGCCTGTTGAACCTTGCCAGCTGGCTAAAGGCGTTTTCACTATTGTGGCACAGAGCCGTCAGAGATGGACAAACCTAAAGCTCACAACAGGAGATGGCGAAGAGTCCCTTCTCCCGACCTGTAGGAGCCAAAAAAAGAGATAGATTGCTGCTATTCTAGCAATCTATGCCGTCGCAGGGTAAAGTGACAACCTCGGGCACGGGATTCTCATGGAACTTGAGGGTCTTCTCAGCCTCGAACACTCCCGAGAACATCTCATGAGACTTTATGTCTTTGTAGAATATCTTATGCCAGGAGGCATCCGTTCCCCAGGTACCGTTGAAGGAGTTCTTGGTCTCTATGCCGATCAGGTGGGCCGGATTGCTGCCCATGAGCTCAGCGACGCGGTCGGTGTCCCTTCCAGCATCCTTAAGCTGGAGGATAAGCTGCTCGGGGGTTATAGTGTGCGTTTTCTCTGCCATGTAGGCAGCATACTCCTGCGGATAGTACATGGCCAAGAGCTGCAGGTAGTCGGTGCTGACTGCAGGCTTTTTCTCCGTCACCTTTGGATTGTAGGGCGTGGTTGAGACGAAGAAAGACTTTTCATCCTTCTCCATCTCGTATACGGAGAAAGACTCCTGGAGCTTTGCTCCAATTCCTCCATAGAAGCTCTTGGATTGCAGGAACTTGACCCCTTCCAGAGTCGTATCAGGGCTGGAATAAGTCATCTTGGTGCTCTCATAGAGATTAAGCTGGGACTTGTCTCCGCCGTTGACTGAGGAGATATTTCTCTGCAGCTTGTCGGAGTTCTGCGAGTAAGCATGCTCCTGATCAAGCTCAAGATCGCCGTCTCCGGCCATATTGTTATAGTATTCGAGTGCCAGCCTCTTGTCGACAATTGAGGTGCTGACATCTATCAGTCCGGTTCCGGACACCTTTTGCGCTTCACAAAACTGTTCGTACTGCACCGGCGGCACCAATGGCGGATTGGCCAGCACTGTACTGCAGCATAGCAATTGGGCTAAGATTAAAGCAGCCGCTATTACTACTCCCTTCATTTCTGATTCACCCCTATACTCGATAGAGTATATGATAATTTTGCCTTAAAAGCATATAAACATATCGAGTGCGAATATCATATAAATGATCATAATTATAGTAGATATAATAGTAATGGATGAAAAATTGAGATTTCCATCAGATAGAGTTTTATCTCTGCGAAGCATAGCTCTCTCAAAGTGTGATCTGAACGGCCTTTAATGCGCCTGCTCAGATAAGAGCAAAAGGTGATAGGGGAATGACTAGAAATTTGGCGGCGATTGTCCTCATCCTGTTTATGATGGGATGTGCCCTGGCACTGGATTTTGAGAATGGTGTGGAGATGCGGCCAGGAGAGAAGACAGCAGAGCGTCTATTTGAAAAAGGCATTGGCCACCCGTGGGTAGGTGGCGATCCGCCATCCTTCTATTCATTTGGCTTCAAATCCTTTGATCGTCACGACATGCCCTGGGGTTGCTGGTGCGATCCCTATCAACGGATTCAGCCATGCCGCTACTGCTATTCTCCTGTCTCTGGCTTCTATCCTTTCTACTGTTCAAGCGCATGCCGTAGTGGTTCTTGGTGGTCATGAAATCGGTGCAGAGCAGCGAAGAGCATCTCATACCCAAAACAGCCACCAGTGCTTCTTTTTGATCTCAACCGCCCCGGGCGCGGCACCTGGTTGAGGAAGGGATCTCCTTTCTGCATCTCTGATTTGCTGCTTTTGCTCTTTGGTCAATCTAACCTTTATTCGAGTCCGCTCCAATCGGCCAGGCGTTTGTCTGCATAAAAAGGAGAAGGACATAAGAGATGCATTTACGCTGGTGGCCGGTTTCTGCGCCAAACATCCTTGCTGTCATCATAGAGCTCTTCTTCTCTCTCCGCCAGGCGCATTGCCCAGCGCCATACGATAGCAAGAAATAGAATTGCGCCTATGAGGGCAGTCCACTTTGATGCCTTTAATCTTGCCATTGACAACCACCTGAGGTATCATTAATTATGGTTACGATTTACATAAATGTCAAGGTTTCGGTTGAGCTATATTCTGTAGTGTACTTTTTTTATAAAACCTATCGAGTGCCCGGCACCGGGTGCTTGGCAGACGGCAAAGTCTCTGCAACCCCAGCACAAGTTCTATTTCTCTATCCTGTGATCTTTATACATCTTCTCCAGCTCGACAAGATCATTTACCGGCGTCGGAATCACGCGTGAATCATTTTTCATTATAGCCTTTGCAAGGTTCCGAAAGATATCTGCTTCGTATGAATCAGGGGCGTGCTCCACTACGGCCCTGCCCTCCATCTCGCATGCTTGAATCACGGGGCTCCGCGGGACGAACTGGACAAATGCAGTCCCCAACTTCTCAGCAAATGCCGGGATAACGGCGTGCTCGAATGCCTCATCGCCATTGCTGTTGCAGATGATCCCGGCGAGACCTGTGTCCCCCCTGCGGGAGAGGCGCTGCGCTGCCCGTGCGATATTATTGGCCGCATAAATGCTCATGAAACCCCCGGAGCAAACAAGGTATATCTCCTTCGCGAAACCCTCTCGTATCGGCATGGAGAACCCCCCGCAAACAACATCCCCAAGCACATCATATATCGCTACATCGATGTTGTAAGTCTTGAACGCATTGAGATCTTTTAAAATCTGCAGCGCTGTCAATACGCCTCGTCCGGCACAACCGACACCCGGCTCAGGCCCTCCTGCCTCGACAAGATAAATTCCGCCTGGCGACTTGAAGACGATATTATCCATATCGATCGAATACTCATCTTTTCCAACCTTCAGCTGTTCCCGGTGCTCTTCCAGCACTGCAGGTATGAATCTTCCGCCGGCAAGGATTCTTGTTGAGTCTCTCTTGGGATCGCATCCGACCTGCATAACCGAATGCCCCATCTCATGCAATGCGGCAGACAGGTTTGAAGCGATAGTGCTCTTCCCGATCCCTCCTTTGCCGTAAATCGCAATCTGTCTCATAGTTCACTTCACCACTTTGACTCGTATCTCTTCTCCTTCGAACGCCATGCCATAGTCCATTCATTCTGGACGCACTCGAGCAGGTTCAGGATACCGGTGTACCCGAAGTACTCCCGGTTGATCATCCTGAACTGGCGCATCATCCTGACCACCTCAACGACATACGGAACATCCAGGCCCTCGCAGGCATGCCTTTCGATCGTACTGCCGAAAACGATCCTCGGTCTGATCTCTGCAAGGCTCTTCCTTGTTTTGTAAACATCCGTGCCGTATACGATATCTGGAGAGAGACCGATATCTTTTAGTTCCGCTTCGAGCAGCTGCCGGACAGCACGCCGCGAGCTATACAGGGCAACAAGCTCCGGGGTCATTTCCATCTCCTCAGTAACGAACCTGACTAGCGGGATCCCGATGGTGGCGTCGGCAACGATCGCGGCTGGCATCCGGTAGAGAAAACGCGCCACCGGCCACTTGCGCCTGCAGGCAGCTGTCACCATTCGCTCGCCTTCCGCAACCATATCTTCTGCCGTCTTTTCCCTATCGAACCGCTCCCCAATAGCCGCGAGCCAGTCTCGGGTATTGGTCATTCCAATCGGAAGGGGCATTCCTTTACAGAGCTGCTCTATGCCATATGTTGCCGATAAATAATCCGCTGCCATCTGGCCGGCGTCATGGCTCAATACTATGGATGCCTCGGCAGATGCAATGTTTTCAATATCGGAGAGCTGAGTCCTGTGAGCAAGCGTTCCGACAACCCTGATGCCCATCTGGGAGAGAGCCTGCTTTACCCAATCCAAGTCCGCTGCCCATGTCGGGTTGGCATTGGCGTGGGGGGCGATAAGGCAGACGGAATCAGGGATCTTTTCCCTCTCTCCGTTTGCGAGTCTTTTTATCATCATATCCAGCGCGATATCAATGCCGTCGTATTGCGACCCTCTGAACCCTGCACACGGCATGGGAACGAGCTTGAATTTCACATCGGGCTGAACCTGCTCGCATACAGCTACGATATCATCACCGACGATTTCAGGGCCGCATGCACTGATCACAAACATGGATGAGATGGGGAGATTTTTTGCCTCGCGGATGGTCCGGGCAAGCAGATCCTCACCACCGTGAACGATCTCGTCCACGCACAGCTTTGTGCAGAGTGTCACAGTCTCCATGTAGTCGCACTCCTGCGATGCAAAGGCTGTATTGACGAGATAATCGCAGCCCTGGGGCGAATGGGCGAGCAGGGCACAGCCGCTCACTCCCAGCGCAGTCTGGGCAGCGCCATTGAAGGCACATCGCAGATAGGGATCCGAACACTTATCAGGAGACGGCTTCTCTATCGCGTCCACCGGTTCATTTGGCATGTGTTCCATAGAGCATCCCTCTGAAAAGCTTCGAACGCGGGAGGTCTCTGTTCTCAAGTGCCTGCCGGACAAGGGCAGAGATGTTTTTGATTCCCGAAAAGCCATACTGGGGCTGGAATGCGGGATTCAAGAGCGTCAGGTTGACTACCGGACAGGGCGGGAACCGCCCGGAGTTCCCGAAGAAGATCGGATCTTCATACTCCTCTACGATATCCTCCAGCTCGTCCTCGGTCTCCTTAGAGGAGCGGAAGCTTCCAAGGCGGAAGAGCCCATTGGTGAGGATGATCTCCGGATTGATGCCCAGCTCGAGCATATATTTAATGCTGGGCATTCTCTCCTTGATCGTGTAGGGATGGACATTGATCACGACCGGATGGGCACCAAACTCCTCTGCCATTCTTGCAAGCGAGAGGGCCCGTATAGGACCGGGAAATTCGGATATCTCAATGATCGCCGTCTTTCCGGAAAGGGCTTTTTTCAGGTAAGCAATGTCCGGCTCAACTCTGCAGCTCTCCCTCTCTATTACATCCAATGCCTTCTTCTCCATGCCAAGGGGCTCTGCCACACCGAGAAGCCATTCCTTTGTGGCCGTCGGACCATAGGGCTGCCCGGTCTTGCTGTACGGAATGCCGAACCGCTCTTGCATCAGGTCGCCTATCTTCTGTCCCCAGTCGTAGCACCACGAGGCATTCATTTCAACCTCCCTCGCATGCCGGATCTGCTCAACGCTACAGCCTCCTGCAATAATGGCGTTAATCCTGATTCCAATCTCACCGAGGAGGCGTTCTATCTCGTCTATATCCCAGGTAAATTCCGTCGGGGATGGCCCCCAGCGGGCTCCAAGAATATTGATCGTACCCTTCATCGTCGATTGCGGGGGGTCCATCAGATCCATGATGAGACGAAAAGCATCCTCGTACCCGCTCCGGAAATCGCCCCCGAAACCTTCGCTTCTGAGAGCCAGCACCCGGCAGCCGACCATTTTCTCTGCCTCGCGGGCTATGCTTTCAACGTCATCCCCGATGATCCCGGAGCAGCAGCAGGAAAGGATGACTATAAGGTCCGGGTGATACTTTGCATAGGCCTCCTTTACGGCCTCCAGAAGTTTTCCTTCGCCGCCATAGATGACATTGCTTTCATCGAGAACAGTGCATGCTGTGGGCTCGAGCGGAACTCCACGAGTCTCGCAGCATTCCCGTGTCCGGACAAAGTCGGACATATAGAGAGGGCATCCAGTCGGGCCATGGACAAGGGGGACGACATGCTTGATGCCACTGATGACATAATATGAAGTGAAAAACTTGCACATGGGAGCGTGTGAAGCCTGAAGCTTTGGTATCATCTCGCCAGTTTCAACCTTATCAAGCAACTGCTGCAGGCTACCGTGAAATGCGATGGAATCGTCTTTCATGATTTACAGCTCTTCTAAATGGAGGTTATGTAATTATTGATCATCTGGTAGAATATATATTTTACTGATAAATCAAAGGCAGTGTCTCGATCTTGATGTAAAATAGTAGTAATAATCCTGGCGATGTATAGTATGCTACTATGCCGATAGGAGCATTCTGATCATCCGCAGGATTTATAATAAGCCCTGTATCCAGACTTGAGT
>JAGPMN010000028.1 GCA_018052825.1 Methanothrix sp. | reverse complement strand
CAGGCATCTTCTTATTCTCTCTTGCCGTTTTAAATGCCCATCCAACAAAAGAATTCATAATAATTAATAGTAATACTAGTATATATACTTTTCGATACTTCCAGGGCAGAGGTTTATAGGAATCCTCACCTGAATGTCTGAATTTGATAAAAATTATATTAAAAGTGCAATTTTTATGCCTGACGGCCGGACAGAAATATCGGCTGTATAACCTATATTTAATTGAATCTATGAATTTATGATGATAGTAAATCCGTGCGCTGAATATATCCTTACGCACTTGCATATATGAAATAGAATCTTAAGCCGTACAAAAATAAGAGGTATCGAAATAAACTATTTATATCATAGGGTATTTGTTATAACTAAAAATAGAATGAGGTCATTATGAGACAATTCTCTGTAAAAGTTCTGGATGATGCCGACAGGGAGTTCGTAGAGGTGCTTCGCGAACTGGGCATTCCCAGAAATGTGGCTGCCATGATCACATATCTCGCCAATGTGGAGGAGGCCACCTCCCGGGAGATCGAGATCGGCTCCAATCTCCGGCAGCCTGAGGTTAGCATTGCAATGCGGACCCTGAGGAACAACAACTGGGTGGAGGAGAAGGAGATTAAAAAGGACGGCAAAGGCCGGCCTATGAAGGTCTACAGGCTCACCATATCCCTGGATGAGATCATAAAGCACTTCGAGGACGAAAAGCTGAAAGAATCTGCCAAGACCCTGCAGAGCATCGAAAAGCTCAAGGAGCTATCCCGGACATTGAGCCCGACACCCTTGTAAGTTCATTCTGAAAGGGCGGGGGTGGCGAAAAGCAGGCCATCCCATCTCAAACATTTTATTCTCTTTATATTATTTATCTCTCTTCTTCTCCCCTGCCTATCAGATCATCCAGGTTGTCTTCCATGAGCTTCTTGCTTTTGATCTCTTCCTTTTTGCCACCCTTTCTCTCCGCATTTCTCTTCTTGAAATCAGCCAAGAATCTCACCATATAATAATGCCCGCAGAAGTGTAATTAACCTTTCCATCAGCCTGGCCGCAGGCCCATATATGCCCATTGATCATAGATTCCGTGGGAGTCACGATTATCGATTACCCGGCCCTGCCAGCTGGCATTTTCAAATGCCTTCGCGATGAGTGCAGCCTCTTTTTGAGTGTATGTGGTAAACAGCACCATTCGGCGGGAGAGGCTTGCCGCCTGGAGCAGTATATCCCTCCAGAGCGGCCAGTTGAAGTCGTCAATCAGCCCCACCATGAATCCCAAAACGGCGTCAAAGGAGCGGGTGGGGAGAATCTGGGGCAGGTTTTTGGCATCCAGTGCAAAGGACCGGCTGGGGTCTAGAAGCCCTGCCTTCAGGGCCTGGCAGAGGTCGCAGCGGTCGCTGTCCATGGACAGAGGTCGCAGTCCGAGACGCAGCAGGGCCTGGGTGGCCATGCCGCTGCCGCAGCAGATCTCGAGGATGCTGGCATCCTTGGAGGGGCTGCTGCCTGCAGCTGCTGTGTCGGAATCGGACTGCTCAGAATCATGAAGGCCCTCCCACAGGGCAGGCTGCAAAAGATGCACCAGCCTCTCGATTCGCTCCTCTACGTGCACAGGAGTGGATTGGAAAAGGCAGCTCTCGCAGAACAGCTCCTCTGCTAAAGAGAGGGAGAGGTACTCCGTCAGGGCCAGAAATAGTGTCCTCTCATCTGCCACGACCGTCTGCCTTGACGGGCCGGCCCACTTCCCTGCATTTGCAGATATGATCTTGCGAGGCGAATACCTGTCCGTCAGGAAGAGCCAGACCGGCTCGGGCTGGCACAGGTGCAGCGCCCATCCCATATCTTTGACCTCTATGCAGGCGTCCGGCTCCAGCTCCTCCTGCAGTATCTCCTCTGTAACCGGCAGGTCGATGAGGTCCTGCCAGGACTCTTCCGCCAGAAATACGCTCTCCTCCCCGGCGAGGCCCAGTAGAGTATTCAGCAGCACAGCCTCTGATTATAGCCCCTGGAATATCAAGCTTCTTGCAAGTTACCTCCTGCCTTGCCAAAACGGATATATTATATTCCCGGCAAAATGAGGCAAGTTGAAACTCACTGATCTGCCCGGCGTGGGATCACGCATCAGGGAGCGGCTTGTTGAGCAGTATGGCGGAGAGGATAAGGCCATGCAGGCAGTGCTGGATGCGGATGTCTCAGGCCTGGCCAGGGCTCTTAGCGAGCGGCAGGCGCTGCACCTGGTGAAGCATATGCAGGCTATCAAGTACGGGACCAGGCCGGACCAGTTTGCGGCTACCGATGAGGCGGTCCGCATCACTCAGATGCTGCTCTCCAAAGTGGCAGAGTACGCCCATACCGAGTATGCCCGGCAGAAAATCGGGATTCTCTTTCCCTCAGCCAGCCCTGCCCTTCTGGCGGAGAGGCGCAGGACGGCAGAGCAGGCGGTGGCTGCGGCTGAGGCGCTGGCGGGAAGCGGGCTCTCCGGGCATCTCAAGAGGATTCGCCCCCTTCGCGAGAGGGCTGCTGGCAGGGTGAGGGAGAGGGCGGTGGCTGCGGCCAGCACAGAGGACTTTGCCGGCCTCAAGGCGCGCGGCCTGGACCGGCTGATTGACCTGCATCTGGCGGAGAGCCCTGCCGAGATTGCGGATCTGGCCAGAGGATACAGCCAGGTCTGCCTTGTAGGGGGCGAAGCTCTGCAAATTCCCGGCTGGGAGGAGATGAGCCAGGCAGGAATTGAGCCTGCCCGGTCTCTGGAGGAGTGGTATCTGGTGCCTGAGGCGGTGCTGGCTTATTTTAATGAGAACCTGGAGAGCCTCACCGCTGCAGCCCATGCGGCGCGGATCATCAGCGAGGCAGGCCTACCCGGCTTTGGCGGCTGGAGGGATCTTGAGGAGTTCCTCCTCAGGCTGAGGGGAGGCTCCGACCGGGAGGCCGAGCGGCTGGGCCGGCTGGCGGAGAGCCTTGCAGGCTGCGTAGCAGATGTGGCCGCCTGGGCCAATGACGAGCTGAAGCGCCGCATTGAGAATAGCTCACTCACCCTCGGCGGCTCCGATCTGCTTTCGGCCATGAGCCGGGGGGAAGGGGTGCGTGAGCTGATCGAGGCGCAGATGAGAGGAGTCTATGCCGAGGTCCTGGCCTCTGCCAGAGTCCGTGCGGCATCAGAGCTCGATCTGGAGGGTGTGGAGGCGGCCCGGCTGGAGGAGGTCTTCCCTGCCGAGTTCTGCTATCCTCTGGATCTGGACCGGCAGGCTCTGCGCTCATTTGAGCAGGATATTGCGAGCCGCAGAGAGGAGAGGGGGCTGAAGGCCAAAAGGGAGCTGGCCCGGGCCCTTCAGGGCAAGAGGCAGGCGGCTGGAGAGATGGTGCGGGCTGTGATGGAGTTCGACTTCGTCCATGCCCTGGGCAGATTTGCACTGGAGGAGAGGCTGGCCTTTCCAGAGATCGCAGAGGAGGCGTGCCTCTGCTTCGAGCAGGGCCGCCATCTCTTCCTGAGGGACGCCGAGCCTGTAAGCTACGCCCTGGGCGGTGCGGGCCATGACGAGAAGGTTGCCCTCCTGAGCGGCGTCAACTCCGGAGGCAAGACTACGCTACTGGACCTCATCGCCCAGATAGCAATACTGGCCCACATGGGACTGCCCGTGCCTGCAATGTCCTGCCGCATCGGCCTCTTTCCGGAGCTCTACTATTTCAGCAAGAGCCGGGGCACCCTCTCAGCAGGGGCCTTCGAGACGGCTATGAGGAAGTTTGCCGTTGTCGAGAACGAGAAGAGAAAGGTGGTGCTCGCCGACGAGCTGGAGGCAATCACTGAGCCGGGGGCCTCGGCCAGGATCATAGCCTGCATGCTGGACGAGCTTAACCGCAGGGACTGCGTCGCGGTCTTCGTCAGCCATCTGGCGGAGGACGTGCGCCGCTACACTGAGACGGTGGTGCGGGTGGACGGCATCGCAGCTGAGGGGCTGGACGAGAACAACAACCTTCGAGTCTGCAGGAGCCCCCGCTACAACTACCTGGCAAAGAGCACTCCGGAGCTGATACTGGAGCGGCTGGTGCGCTCTACAGAGGGGCGGGAGATGGAGTTTTATGCCAGGCTGCTGGCGAAGTTCAGCTAGTGGTTTCGGCCGAACGAGATGATGGTTGTAACGGTTTTATATCCAGACGCCAAACATTATACTATGGAGATCTGGCACATCGTCGTAATCTGCATTCTCATGGTTCCCCTCTTTCTGACCGCCAACTACATCATCGTCAAGAAGATGGCCTCCGAGCGCCGCCTGCGCGACGATCGGATAGAGTGGGCCGTCGGACAGAGCGTTGCAGAGAGCTATGCCAAGAAGGGGCTGGCCAGGGAGAGCTGGCCCAAATACAGGCCGGCAAGGAAGCGAAGGGGGAGGTGAGGCTCTGGAGCTGTCCGGGATTTGACTCGATATACTGGCGGATATTGTGGCGGACTGGATCTGTGAGGATATGCGAAGGCTGAAGGATCTCGTCGCCTCTCCCTTTTGTACATCTTTTAGCTTATGGACGTACTTCTTCACTGTGTTCCGGGATATATTCAGTTCGGAGACTACTCTTTTGTAGGACTTATGGAGTTCGTATAAATCCACGATTCTACGTATATCTGCCATCGTTTTCACCTTAGTGTCCACCTCCCGGATTACTTGGAGAGGGAAGGCTTTCCCTGTTGGGGGGGGTCAAAAGCGAATCGGCGAAAACAATCAGACACAATCAGGCAGTGTGCCGAATTTGCTGTAATTTCGTAGCGGCCCCATTGGTCATCGGTTAAGAAATATTCATTAAATTTCGCATTTAAATAATTACAAATAGCTGGACTGCTAAATTGCTGGATTTGCCGAGACCGGTGGCAGTGAAGATATGAAGAGAAATCAGTCTTTTTTATCGAGCCAGCAATTTTGTCATGTGCAAAGCGATTCTGCCCTTAACCGATGACATATGTAGCGGCCCTGTATCCTAATCATCGGTCATCGGTTAGGGGATCTGAGTAAATATAAAACATATTTAATTTTTCAATTTGAGATTCATAGTAGTAATGGTGCTTTGAGGAGACAGGCGACATCCGACTCGGCTATCACATTGTGAACCAAGGTTGAGATCAAATTTATAAACCCGATTCTACCAGCGGCGGCTTAACCGAAGACCAATGAAGGAACTTATTATGTTGGTAACAGTTGCCGAGTGAACAACATAAAAGGGAGAGATTACCAGCAGTCGAAAAACCTCATTTCACTAGATTTATAGAATGTACTGAATCAAGTGCCTATAGAAAACGGCGAAGAGCCTCACAAAGGCGCACTGGAACAGAGCGATTTTATCACACCGATCGCTCCCATCTTTTCTGCTACCTTCAGAAAAAATTAAATATAAGATCCGTATCTTTGATCAGTACTAAAAATACGAATTATTTGTAAGGTGTCATCGATGCGGAGGGAATCTGATTTGAGGTGCCGTCATTCATATTTTCCTGCCCAAACCAATCGCAATAGATTGAGATCCGCTCTTGCGGCTCATCTGCTGCTTTATATCTTCGCACTGCCTGCCTTCTCCTCCCTCATTCTCTCCGCTCCTGATATGGACGCCTCCACTGAGGGCACCTGCCTGCTGAATTTCACATGCAGCGAGGATGCCAGCGCCATCTCCGCCCGGATGGAGCTGCCCTCTGGATTCGAATATGCAGGACACGAAAGGCTGTTAATGGACGGCACCGCCTCGCCCTGCCCCCCCGCGCAAAGGGACCGGACTGTCGAGTGGGATCTCAGCAATGCCTTGAGGGCACGAAAGCATGTCATAATAAACGAGTGGGACCAAAATCCAAAAGGGAACGACTACGGACGGGAATGGATTGAGCTGTATAATCCCGCGCTTCAGGCAGAGGATATCAGCGGCTGGAAGATCGCAGACAGCCAATCCGGAAGGGAGATGCCAATCAGCTCGGACACAGTCATTGCTGCAGGAGACTATCTTCTCCTCAACTGGACACAGAAATCCCTGATCAATTCCAACTATACCTGCCTCATCCTGCGGGACGGAGCCGGCCGGGAGGTCGACCGCACATCTCCAGGCAAAGACGATAAGAACTCCGACCACTGCTGGGCCCGCTATCCTGACGGCAAAGACCTGGACTGCGACTTAGACTGGAGATTCATGGCTGCAACGCCGGGCAGCTCCAACGGCGGCAGCCCGGCCGATATCTACTCCGGGCAGTCCCTTGCCCTTCAGTTCAACATCACCGCCGGCTGCGAGGCAGCTTTAGAGAGCAGGCTGTCGGCAAGCATCGGCTCCGCATCGGGGACATCCGCCTCATCCGAGGCCGCTGTCGCAGTGCGAAGGGCGAACATCAGCCTCTCCGTCACTCCGGATAGATACGATGTGGCCAGGGGAGATGCCATCTCCTGGTGCCTTCTGCTGGAGAATATGGGCGATGGAGCGGCCCGGGCCGTGGCCGTCAACGCCACACTGGCCGGCCAGCAGGTGCAGGGCACCGATCCGCCAGGAGAGAATTGGTACTGGAGCATCCCATTCCTTCCGCCCGGCGGCAGGGAGGAGATCACCTTCAAAAGCAAAGTGGCGTCAAGCCGGGAGAGCTACAGATGCCACTTTTCAGCCTCCTGGGGCCGCCCCGCCCCCTGCGAGAGCGAGAGCCAGATCGTTGATTTAGGCCAGAGAACTGCAATCCGCAAGTCTCCGGACGAGCCCCGCCGCCTGGCCGTTGGGGATGCGGCAGGCTTTACCATATCAGCCGACCTGCCCGGCGGTGCGCGCGACATGTGGATCAACGACACCATCCCTCGCGGCCTGCTCTACAACGACAGCAGCCTCAGCCTGCAGGGCCTATCACTGGAGAGAGAGGTCCGCTCCGCCGCCCCAGACGGAGCCCTTCTCATCTGCTGGCACCTGCGGGACTCGCCCTCTGCTCGACAGGCAGAGATCGCCTACAACTGCCTTGTCGAAAATGCTGAATGGAACCAAGACGGAACGGAGATTTCAGGCGCGGAGGCGGCGATGAGCTGGACAGAGGCGGCAGATGGTGCGTCTGGCGCAACGAACGCCGACCGAAAGAGCGACTCGGATGCTTCCGGTCCGATCACAGTCATCGAGCCGGAGCTCTCTTTTCAGATGAGCGCCACCCCGCCCGTCGCCTCTCCCGGAGATCTCGTCACATTCACCCTGGCCGCCGGCCACACACCAACCAGCAGCTCGACTGCCTATGATCTGGATCTGCAAATACTCCTGCCTCCTGGGCTGGCCTACCAGCCCGGCTCTGCGGTCCCGCAGGCTTCATTCGAAGAAGAGGCTCTCTGCTGGCACCTTGCTGAAATCGGCCTGGACGGGGCGAATGAATGGAGAGATGCTCTGGTCCCCTTCAGCTTCAATGCCACCTGCCAGGCCCAGCCCGGATGCATCTCCCTCGCCCGCGCCCGCCTCACCTGGAGCAGCCGGCCTGGTGAGTGCTTGCAGGAGCGGGGGGGCAGCGGAGGCGTCAACGATTACCAGAGAGAGGCCGCGGCCGGGGTGGCCGCAGCCAGCCTTACACTGACCAAGGCCGCCGATCCGGATCCGGTGGAGGTTGGCAAAACTCTCACATACACCCTGACATATGAGTATCGGGGTGACGGCCCGGCCCACAACGCGGTCATCTGCGACGAACTGGATCCGGGGGTTGAACTTCTATCTGCCGAGCCGTCGCCTTCCCGCATCGATGATGCCAAATTGATATGGACTGTACCCCTACTTGAGAATAACAGCATTGAGCGAATCACCATTGCGGGGCATGTAAGTGAGAGCGCCCCGGACGGAGCGCTGCTGCAAAACAGCTTCAATATAAGCTGCGACGAGCTGGGAGCCCTCCCGGCAAAGAGCATATTCACCACAGTCCACAACGGCTCCCGCCTGGCAGTGAGCAAGACCGCCCTGCAGAAGGCAGTGCGCCACGGGGAGGTGGCCGACTTTGTAATCACCGTCTGCAACCGTGGCGGGCAGGCAGCCACAAACATCACCGTGCGCGATGTCTTCGACTCAACTGTGGAGGTCGTATCCGTCTGGCCTGAGCCGTCAGGGGACGGCCTGTGGCGCTTTGGCTCACTGGAGCCGGGAGCCTGCCTGCAGATGGGCCTCTCCGCCCGGGTGCCCCGCACCGATGTAGCCTACGAGAGCCACCAGAACATCTCCGGCCGGGGCTTCATCCGCGCCTATCGCGACTATTCCACATCCCGTCCTCCAGGGCTTCTCAGCAACCGGGTTTATGTCACCGCAGACGGGACGGCACTCTCCGCCTCGGCGAGCGTCAGCATCCTGGCAGAGCAGGGCACCGGCCTTTACATTCGCGAGCACGGCAGCGGAGGCTACAGCAGCCTGGAGGGCCTGGAGTATCTCACCGCCAACAAGTCAGTCCGCATGGAGAGGGAGATCGATGCCGAATACCAGCCAGCCTCCATCCCCCTGCCGGGCGGAAGGGAGCTGAACGCCTCCTGCCTCTGGAATGATCAGGTGCTGGCCAAAAACGGCATAACCAACACCACTATGCTTCAATCGTATCGATGTGCCCGCCGGCTGAAGGAAGATGGCAGCCTTGCCCTGGACGAAAATGAATCGAATATCCGCGTCATCTCCAGCTTTGATGGGGTGGCGCGCCTGGCAGCCAGAAAGACGCAGGAGGGACAGTTCTACTCCTCAGAGCAATATGCAGGCGGCTTTCGCCTCTTCGAGAACCTTTATGATGCGGGGCAGGGGCTATTGATGGACCGGGCTGCGTCGGGATTCGGCTATGTGAGCAGAGATGCCGCCGGCAAGGACGGGAAGGGCAGAGCTCTGAAAAGCGGCGAGTCTGGCACAGGCTCCTTTCAAGCTGAGGAGAGGACCGACACATACTCCTGCTTCATGGACAAGGAGCTGAACGCCAGCTTTGCGGGCGTCTCCCTGCCGGTCACGCCCCGCACTGCGCTGCAAATCTCCCAGAGGTGGTCTGAGGAGATGGCCTCTGCCACAGACCACAGCCTCATCGAAGAGGAGTACAGCAGCGCCGCGCGGCTGGATATGAAGACGACGGCATCAAGCCCCTGGGAGCGGCAGAGCGAGGCCGCGTTTTCGGGAGCTGCCAGGATGAGGACGCTGTTTACCCGCCAGAATAACAGCAGCAGGTCTTTGGATGTGGACAGCGAGGAGTCCTACCAGGGCGACTTTTTCATAAAGCGGAGAATCATCCTCTCCGGGCCGGCCAGATTCGACAGGCCTCACATCTATCTCGCCAAGGAGGGCCGGCTCGCCGGGGACGTTGCAGCCTACACCATCACCATGGAAAACGACGGCAATGCTGCCCTGGGGCCGCTCTATCTGCAGGATATCTTTCCTCCAGGCGCCACTTTCATCAACTCCTCTCTGCGGCCTGCCCGGCTTGCGGCCAACAGCTCCAACTGGACTCTGCTTCACCTGGCCATAGGCGATAAGGCGCGAAT
Organism: Methanothrix sp.; assembly: GCA_018052825.1. GTDB lineage: Archaea > Halobacteriota > Methanosarcinia > Methanotrichales > Methanotrichaceae > Methanothrix. The sequence goes on along the minus strand of JAGPMN010000028.1, from coordinate 16,742 downwards.
CGACGTCAACCTGGATGCGAAGAACTGCTCCGGCGACATCATCAACCGGGTGGCGGTGCTGGCTGAATGCAGCCGCGGGCCTGTGGCGGCGGAGAACAGGTCTGTCATCTTCAGAGAGTCCATCGGCTGCTGCCCGCCGGATTTTGGAGATGGAAACTGCTCTGGGCAATATGCTGCGGCCGCTCCTGCCTTCGGCTGCGCCTGCCTGGAAAAGGGTGAAGACTGGGACACGGACGCCGATTTTCTTAGCCAGGATCAGTTAACGATGCTGTGGGGCGAGGAAGAGGGCTCCTGCCCTCTGAGCTGCCCGGATCTGGAGGAGGGGCATAATGCAGTGAAATAAATACGATACAATCGGAAGATAGAAGTAGTAGCAATAACTATAATCATCAATGAGGTGAAACTTCTATGGAACCCAGGATCCTGAAGGTAGGAGAAAAGGTGACCGGCAGATATAAAGACATGGAGTTGGGCAGGAGCAAGAAGTTCTTCCGGGTCAAGCTGGACAACGAGGAGTTCTACCTGCCCAAGGACGTGGGCAACTCCCTGCTCATGAGCCGCCAGAAGGGCTACGACAGGTTCACCATCCAGCGCCAGTTGGACGTCTACGAGATCCGGCCGCTCCTGCATGAAGGGATTTAGTAGAAGAGATCCCCCAAGATTAGAAGAGAAGCGCTATCTTTTTCATTCCGGCAGTCCCGCCCCAGCCTGCCTGGCTATTTGATCGAACTCGTCGAGGGCCGCCAGGCCGTCTGTGAATCCCCCCGGCAGATCGCCAGCAGCCGCAGCTATGAGCGGCCCTGCCACGGCTGCATATGTATCTGCGTCGTTGCCGATCATGGCCACCCAGGCCAGCCTGGCGCTGCCCTGCGCTGCGAATACCTCCTCAGGAAAGCCTGGCGGGGTCGGGTAGGCCCTTTCTTCCAGACACCAGTAGAGAGCCCAGAGTGCGATCTTCAGTGTGAGCAGACAGTAGCCGCTGCCCCTCGTATAGTCCAGCCGGAAGGGATCGAAGGCTGGCGCATCATCCGGACTGCCAGAATCGCCCCAACGCATGGCCCCTATCTCCCCGCAAAAGAGGCTCATAGCCTTTTGAAGCTCTCCGCTTTCGCTGACATGCTCCAGCCACACCAGGACGGCTCCGTCGTCCGTCCCTTCCAGGTAATCCTCCGCGGCCTCCACAAAGCCCTCAAGCCACATCTCCCCGAATCCCCGGCCCTGCAGGAGCTCTGTGATGAGATATGTCTGGGCCAGGCAGCAGATCTGGGGAAGGGGAGCGTAATGGGTGATCATGCCGTGCTTGAGGGTATAGTCAAATGCCTCTTTCAGGCTTCCGGAGCTGCAGAGGCCGGCCACAATTCCGTTTCTCATGAGCGAGCCGTTGGCGGCGTAGTGCGGCACCTCTCGCCAGAAGGACAGGCCGCCACCCCAGAAGCTGCTGCCAGCCGCGCAGGCCTGCAGCGTCCTCCTGGTGGTCCCTCCTATGTCCCTCGGGCCGCCTCTCAGCCAGGAGACGAACTCGCGGGCGATGCCATTTGGCTCAAATCCCCCCTCCTGAAAGAAGGAGCGGATCATGCACAGGGCCATCTCAGTATCATCCGTGGGCGAGCCCGCTGCCAGGCCCCGGGCGGGGCTGCCCGCCTGGCGGAAGGGCCAGCCCTGTGACTTCAACCGCCTGTAGCATTCCGGCACCTTCCAACGCGGCATGAACTCAGTGCTGTTTCCCAGTGAGTCGCCGGCGGCGAGGCCGGCAAAGAGGCGGCGGAGCAATTTGATGCCGGCTTTCGGCGCGCTTTTGTACTGTCTCATTCATATGACTATTAGCCGAGGCCTACATAAAAATCACCCTTTTATGTCCTCGGCTGTACATGTAATTGGGGTAGTGAAAAATGAGCAAGATCAAAATTGCAATGGCAATCCTGGCCCTGGGACTTTTGCTCTCCCTGGGCACTGCTGCGGCTGCACCTCATCATGACGGGTCCGGCTCGCATGGACACACCGGCTACGCAAGCTGGTGGCATCCAACTGCATATCATTATACATGGAGCTATCCGGTGATCTATTACGATTACTGGTACAACTACTTTGATCCCTGGTGGAGGGCCAACATCTACGGGCCGGTTAGGACTACATATTACTGGTGGAGATGGTGGTAAGAGGGAGCGACGCGACGGCCGCTGCCCGGCGGCATGGCCCCGGGCTCTCCTCCTCGCTGCAATGTCCAGTCAACTTAATATCCCTTCCAGGCCATAACCAATGGCAATTCAATCGCAATCGAGAGTGTCTCAAATGAAAATTGTCCAGGTCGAAGATGTAAAGAGCAGGCCAAACCCGCACGGAGTGGATGCGAGGGAGATCAGCGATACAAAGAGTGCTCAGGTGATGCATATCACCCTCCTGCCAGGCGAGTCCCTCAAGAAGCATATCACGCCTGTTGACGTGGTATTCTATGTGCTGGAAGGCAAGGGCGTGGTTGAGATTGGCGAGGAGAGGGCCGCGGTGGAGGCAGACACGCTGATAGAGAGCCCGGCAAAGATACCTCACCGCTGGATCAATGATAGCGACGGGCAGCTGAGAATACTGGTTGTCAAGACGCCTCCACCTACAGAGGCGACGAAGATACTCTGATTCGCTACCAGCCACAAGCCCCTCATCCCATCTTTTTACAGCACGCACTGGCTGCAATCCAGGCAGCTGCATTCGATGTTGTTGATCTTCCACTTCAGGGCCCAGCGTTTCAGGTCTTTGATGATGGATATGATCTCCAGTCCGGATTCGGTGAGGGTGTAGCGGCTCTTCACCGGAAAGGAGCTGCTGTCCACAGAGTTCTCCACCAGCCCCTCCATCTCCAGCTCCCGCAGGCGCGCTGTTAGAACCTTCTGAGTGATGCCGGACAGGCAGCTCTTCAGCTCTGAGAAGCGGCGGGTGTGCCCCTCCCCCTTGTACAGCTCGAGGAGGATGAGCAGGGTCCATTTTCGGGCGATGTACTTGACTGTCAGGTTGACTGTGCATCCGTTCTGCATGGTATCTTCAGGGAAACTTTCCAGGCTAAATACATTAGTATCCTTAGTATACTATACAGCTTACACACAGGGCGGCAAACCTGTCGATTGAACCAGATGGATGGCTGCCCATAAGCGTAATTCAGAAAATTTCGATGTGAGGCGTGAGAAATGGCTGCTAACACTAAACCGGACATGTTCTGTTACCAGTGCTCCCAGACGGCAGGGGGCACCGGCTGCACAGTGAGGGGAGTATGCGGAAAGGAGGCGACCGTCGCGCGACTGCAGGACAACCTGCTCTTCGCCATCAAGGGCATCAGCGCCTACCTGTACCATGCCAGGGAGCTGGGCTACACCGATCCAGAGGTTGACGCATTCATAGAGAGGGGCTTCTTCTCGACTCTCACAAACGTCAACTTCGACCCACAGGAGTTCCTGCGGCTCGCAGTCCAGGCCGGCCAGATGAACATCAAGACGATGCAGCTGCTCAAGAAGGCGCACATCGAAGCCTTCGGCGAGCCCACGCCGGTTCAGGTTAAGACTGGCACAGTCAGGGGCCACGGCATCCTGGTCACCGGCCACGACCTGCACGCCCTTCATAAGCTTCTGGAGCAGGTTGAGGGCAGCGATGTCTTCGTCTACACCCACTCAGAGATGCTGCCCGCCCACGGCTATCCGGGGCTGAGAAGGTACAAAAACCTGGCAGGAAACCTGGGCAAGGCGTGGTTTGACCAGAAGAAGCTCTTCGCCCAGTACCCTATGGCCATCCTGGGCACATCCAACTGCTTCCTCCCGCCGCGCGACGAGTACAGGGACCGCATGTTCTCCACCGGACCCACCCATCTGCCAGGTGTGAAGCACATCGACGGCTACGACTACTCTGAGGTGATTGAAAAGGCCCGCTCCCTGCCGCAGCTGCCGGACGCGCCCGGAGAGTATGTTCTCACCACAGGCTTCTCCGCCTCGGCCCTGCTCTCCCATGCCGATAAGATCAAGCAGCTCGTGGAGCAGGGCAGGATCAGAAGGTTCTTCCTGGTGGGCGGCTGCGACGCGCCCCTCAGGAGGTCTGACTACTACAGGGAGTTCGTGCAGAAGCTGCCAGGTGACACAGTGATCCTAACCCTCGCCTGCGGCAAGTTCCGCTTCAACGACCTGGACCTCGGCGACATCGATGGCATTCCCAGGCTGATCGACCTCGGCCAGTGCAACGATGCCATCGTGGCCATTGATGTGGCTGCCGCACTGGCGGGGTTGTTTGGAGTCGGCGTTAGCGATCTGCCCCTCACACTGGTGGTAAGCTGGATGGAGCAGAAGGCGGTGGCGATTCTGTGGTCTCTGCTGGCACTGGGGCTCAAGGGCATCTACCTCGGCCCGATTCTGCCTGGATGGATCAACGATGACATGCTCAAGATACTGGTCGAGGGCTACGACATCAGGCTGATCAGCACACCTGATGAGGATATAAAGAAGATGATGGGTTGAAAGCGTGCCTTTCCTATCCTTTTTCAGGCATCTCAGCCAGCCCTCTGCCCCGGTCCCTGGCATAGCCGCTCAGGACCTCCTGCACCATGGCCAGAAAACGCTCCTGGCTGTAGCCGAGCTGCGCAGCCAGCCTCTCCACTACTGGCTCGACACTCTTGACCTCATCGCTCTTGATGCTTCTCAGCAGCACAGCGGCCAGAGCCATGAGCCGCAGTCCCTCCGCAGCATGGCTCTGCTGCACTGCCAGTACGCCGAGCTGGAAGAAGGCACCCGCCTCGGCTGCCCTGTCTCCCTGCTTCTGGCTGAGGGAGAGGGCGGCCTGGAAGCACTTCTTTGCCCTCTCTTTCTCTCCCGCGTGGGAGTAGATCATGCCCAGGCTGTGATGGATGGCGGCTGAGCCGGCATCGTCTCCCCTCGCTTCAAATAAGGGCAGGGCCTCTTTGAACTCCTCTCCAGCTTTGGCGAGGTCTCCCTTCTCCATGTTCAGGCTGGCCAGGTTGAAGAGGGCGATGGAGGAGCCGGAGACATCCCCTGCCCGGGCCAGCAGCCTGTGCGACCGGACCAGTCTCTCTCTCGCTGTTTCGAAGCTCCCCTTCACCATATCCAGCCGGGCCAGGTCCTGCCAGGCAGCAGCCTCGCCCTGCACATCGCCTTTGGCCTTCATGATGCCTGCGATCCGGGAGAGGCACTCCCCTGCCATGTCATTCTCGCCCAGCTTCATATGCAGTGCGGAAAGGCTTCCCAGGGCGGCAGCCTCTCCTGATGCATCTCCCACCCTCTGGAAGTCCTCAACAGCTTTCTGCAGGTTCGCCCTGGCTGCATCATGCTTCCCCTGATGCAGGAGGGAGAGGCCCAGGCCGTGGTGGAAGGCGGGAGATTCTGCCAGATGCAGTGCCCGGCCGTACCACATCTCTGCCTCGCGGAACTGCTCGCAATCGAGATGGGCCCGGGCTATCCAGCCGGCCGGACCGGCTGAGATCGAGGCCGCAGCAACCGGCCCCAGGCCTTCCAGAAACGCCAGAAGCTCCTGATTAAGCCTGATCAGCTCTGAATAGTAGCCGCGCCGCAGCAGGTAGCCGCTGATTGAGGCTGTCACATCCGCCGCCCCACTGGCATCCTGCGCTGCGAGGAGATGGCCGCGAGCCTCCAGGAGCGCATCCAGGCGGGTGAGCAGGATCTCAGCCGAGCGGCCGGCTGCTGCCAGGTCCTTGAGGAAGCCTCCCGCAGCCTTCTGAGCGGCATGCTGCTCCTCAGGGCTTAAGGCGGATACGAGCGAGCTGCGGATTGGACCTGGCACAGACCACAGCCCATCCTGCGAAAAGGCCAGGGAGAGCTCCTGCCACCGGCTGGCGTAGCCGGGGATCTGCTTTTCAGCCACTCCGCTGGCTGAGGCCAGGCCGGCCGGGCTCACCGCAACTTCGAAGACCGCAGCCCGGCAGAGGGCCAGGCGGGACTCATTCTCCAGCAGGGCCAGCAGCCGGGCGGCCGGATCCTCTCCGGCGGAGAGCGCCCCAGCAGATGCTGTTGCCAGCGCCTTCGCCGTCTGGGAGATGAGCGCCGGCCGGCCGCCTGCTGCCTCATGATGCTCCGCCAGCTCGGAGAAGGCTATCCTGCCGCTTCTGTAGCCCTCAGCCACGGCCTCCTCGCCGAGCAGGAACCGGACGAAGGCTGCCCTCCCCAGGCCATCCAGCTTCCACTGCCGGGCACGGGCGGGAAGGGTCGGCGCATCCGCAGGCAGGGCCGGGCAGGTGATGACTGCCCGGCTGCTGCCAGGGTCCCGGTTCATCTGCATATAAAACGCCGCCAGCTCCGGATCTGGTATCCTGCCGGTCTTGCCGTCCAGGGAAAGGCCGTCCCAGATCAGCAGTGTAGGCGAGCCCTTCAGGGCCTCAAGCAGGCCATCCAGCCGCTTTCGCAAAGGGCGTCCGGAATCCTTTAGGGCACCTGCCGTCTCATCCATTCCTCCCGCTCTGAAATGGGCGGCGGCTGCCTCAATGAGCCTGGCGGCTGTTATGCGGTTGTATGAGGAGCCGTAGATCGTCAGAATTCCGTAGCCGGATGAGGCCATTTTGGAGGCAAGCCTGGAGGCCAGGCAGCTCTTGCCGCCTCCCTCCGGGCCGGTGATGATCAGGGACTGCACGCTGCCGTCATGGAGGGCAGGCAAAAGCTTCTGCATCTCCTGCCTTCTGTCCACGAAGCACACCGCCCGGCCCTGATTCGTTCCAGGTACAGCGGCCTGCGGCCGGCAGAGGGAGGATGCCCGCTCATCTGCAGCCCTCTTCTTCCTGTCGAATAGGGGGGAGGGGCGAAAGAGTGTGTAAAGTTGGGGGAGCGGGGCTGGAGACTCAGCCAAATTCATCCCGGCCATCAGGGAGCGGACAGCATCGACCATATCCCGCCCTTCCGCAAGAGGGCGGAGCAGGCGTGCTGCACCGGCAGCAGATGCATTCCAGGTCAGGACGAATGGAAAGCTCTCCGCCAGGCTGCAGCCGAGCAGGTGCAGGGCGGATGGGCTATCGCTCTGTCTGCCGGTGAGGATTATGCCTGCTGCTCGGCTATCCCCGAGGGCAGCAGCCAGATCTTCCGCAGCCAGCAGATGGGGCCGGCCACCCGGGCCGGGGAGGGAGAAGGCCGCCCCTCCTCCCGCCATCTCCGCCTGGCAGGAGAGCATCACCAGATGGGGGTGCAGGGAGCCTGCCAGCTGTTTGAGCTCGGCTGCCTCTCCGCTCTCACAGATCTGGAGGCGGGCGTCCAGCCCCTCAGCGGCGGCAAGGACGGCTTGCTCATCCCCATCTGCGTCCGTCAGATTGGCTGCCAGGAAGAGCAGGCGCAGGGGAGCTGGGGCTGGAGAGATGACTGGGGCCGCCTCAGGTGCCGCCCCCTCCGGCCGGCCAGCATCCCGGGGGCAGCGGATTACGCCCAGGCCGGCGGCGAAGAGGCCCTCTGTCCGGGCGGAGATGCTGAGGAGCTCCCAGGGAAGCTGCAGCACCTCAGGCAGAGAGGAAGACACTGTAAGCTCCGTATCTGCGCCTGAAGAGAGGCCGTCCCTGGCGTTCTGCCAGGCAGGCTCCAGGAAGAGGTGGAAGAGCATGTCCGCCAGAATGGAAAGGTAGCCTGCCGCAGCCTGCCGCCCGGAGCCCTGCTGAAGTGAGTGATACTGGGATGCGATCTCTTTGGCCTACTGCGCCTCTACAGGAGTGAGGGCCCTCTTCGCGGCCTTCTTTCCCTGCACTCCGACCTCAACCGCGAGGATTCTGGCTGCGGCGGATCCTGCCTGCCAGACGGCTATGGTGACACTTTGCACGGCTTCTTCTCCTACAATCAGTTATTCCATCTGTTTTGCCTTCAGCTCACAGTAGTCTCCTGGCTCCAGGTGAACCACCACATCCCTGACGCCCGGAATCCTGCTCTTTATGGTCCTCTCCACGTCCTCGCCCACCTTATGGGCCGCCTCGATGGAAAGGAGACTGTCCACTCCAATATGCAGGTCCACGAAGATCTCGCTCGCCATACCCCTGGTTCGTACGGCATGGCAGCTGCATACACCCTCTACAGACATGGCCAGGCCGGCGACATCTTTCTCATCCAGGGATGCCCTATCCAGCAGCGTCTTGGAGCTGTCCCTCAATATCTCCAGGCCTGTGATCAGTATCAGCCCGCAGATGAGCAGGGCTATGACCGGGTCGGCCTGTGGATAGCCCATCCTGACAGCGACAAATCCCAGAATGACGCCGAGGGATGCGTATATGTCGCTTCTGGTGTGCAGTGAATCGGCCACGAGGATGCTGCTATTCAGCCTCTTTCCCAGAATATACTCGTAGGATGACACGGCGATGTTGATTGCCAGGGTGAGGCCCATGATGGCAAAGGAGACGGCAGTGACCTGGGGAGCCTCTCCGCTCTGCAGCCTGCCCACAGCCCCGACCGCAATCTCAAGGCAGCCTGCAAAGAGCATTGCGGCAATGGCCAGCGAGGCGAGGCTCTCATACTTGGAGTGGCCGTAAGGGTGCTCGCTGTCTGGGGGGCGGGCGGCCAGGCTGATGCCGATGAGGCCGATGATGTTGGAAATGCTATCGAATAGGGAGTGCAGTCCGTCGGCGCTCATGGCCATAGATCCGGTGAAGAGCCCCCAGCCCCCCTTGAGAAGAGCCGCGGCTGCATTGACTGCAAATATCATTATCAATATACGCCGGACGGCTTCATAATAAGTCATCAAAGTAGATGCGCAAGAGGTTGATAAATAGTTTTAGACGCCGGACGATGCCTAATTCACCTCTATCACCGTGGGCAGCCCGAGGCCCTGCAAATCAGCCTCCGTGAGAACCCTGCGATTGCCTTCACCGTCTACCAGCGTCAGGTTTTGCAGGTGCCACCCTCCTGTGGCATTTAGGGATTCACTGGCCGAGGGAAGGGTCATCTGGCCCTCAAATATTCCGTCCCTGACAGTTCCAGATGTGCGGCTCTCTAAGAGGGCCGATGCCTCCAGCCCTCCCGGCCCCCAGAACACCGCCTCCGCCGCCCAGACCGACTGGTCATCGATGATGTGTGCGGCCATGCTGATCGTTCCGGGAGAGGAGGCATTGACCTGCTGCGGCCAGAGGACAAATCCGGCGAGGCTTGGCGGCTGGCCGCCGGCCATGGCTCTGCCGCTCTGGGACGGTGTGAGCGGGTCGGCCCCCTGTCGGGTGGAGAAGCATTCGCTACTGCTGCCGATCTTTATGCTCTTGCCTATGGAAAATGAGCCAACCAGGTCCTCGACGCTGCTGCCGTAGGCGCAGGCTGGAGATGCTGCAGCTAGCAGGGTAAGAAGGGCTATGGATGCAACTTTAAGACGCAAATGCGGCTCACCTCCGATACGTCCGGCTGTATGCAGACAAATACCTTTCATAATAGTTATATCGCCGGGATGGCATAAATAAGATATCATGATCAAATCCGGAGACCAGTTCATAGCCGGCCGCTCAGGCGGGGTTGTGGGGGCGGTCGTCCCCTGGCGGGGGGCCTATGCAGGCGTGGCCCCTGCCCACATCTTTCATCTGGCGGGCACTCACAGGCTGCGGGTAGGAGGCCTCTCCTGCCAGGTGGCATACATGCCCAATGATGCCGACCTGGCCTTCTTTCCAATCCTCGGAGCCTGCCAGCCCACAGATCTCGGCCGCCCCCGGCTGGGCGAAGCGATGCTGAATAACTCCCAGCACAGCATGAGGTGCCGCATCTCGGACACATCCTGGTCTGTGGCCTATGTGGTTCTGCCCCCCGGCAATCTGCCCGGACCTGGGGACAGCGGCAGCCCTCTCATACAGGACGGAAAAGTTGTGGGGCTGCTGCTCTCACTAAACATGCACACATGCAAGGGCATCGCCATATCCGCAGAGATGATAAATCGGGAGATTTATTGAGGTTGAGAAGGTGAAAATGGTGATGACAGAGTACGTACTGCACCCTGCCGGGGAGATTTTCTCGAGGATCAAAAGGCTGCAGAGCCGCATGGGAGAGCTGACAGGGACTATAATATTCGAATCCATCGATCTCGGATATTTTTCGGGCACGGCGCAGGACGGCCTTCTCTACATCCCCGCAGACGGCGATCCTGTCCTCATGATCCGGAAGAGCCTGGAGAGGGCGAGAGAGGAATCCCCACTTGCCGCCCAGCCCCTGAGGAGCATGAAGACGCTCCGGGATGATCTGCATCTGCCCCCCTCTGCCAGGATTGGCCTGGAAATGGATGTCCTCCCCTGCAATAACCTCCTCCGCCTGAAGAGCTACCTGGGAGAGGGAGTCGAGTTCTTCGATATCTCTGAGCCCATCAAGCAGATCCGCTCTGTGAAGTCCGATTTCGAAATCGGCCTCATCCGCCGGGCTGCCCGGGCGCTGGATGCCGGCATAGCAGCCGTTACAGGCCGTCTGAAGGAAGGAATGAGGGAAATCGACCTCGCCGTCGCAGTGGAGAGCGCACTGAGGCTCTCAGGCCACTGCGGCCGGGTGACATTCAGAAGGTTCAACCAGAGCCTTCCCATGGGCCATCTCATGGCCGGAGCCGGTGCCGCCATTCCCAGCTTCGTCTCCTCGCCCACCGGAGGCAAGGGGCTATCCATATTCTCGCCCCAGGGCCCGGGATGGAGGAGGATCCGGAGGGGTGAGCCGGTGCTGGTGGACTATGCCGGATCGTATGCAGGATACCTGGCAGACGAGACCCGCATATTCTGCCTGGGAGCAATTCCGGCAAGGCTTGAGGAGGCTCATGAGGCTGCCGTGCAGATTGAGAAGGCTGCTGCCGCAGAGCTTGTCCCGGGCAGAACGGGGCGGCAGATCTACGAACTGTGCCAGGCGGAGGGAGAGCGCCTGGGCTACGGGGACTGGCTGGGCGGGCCGCCCGGAAGCAAAGCCGGGTTTGTGGGACACGGCCTGGGGCTTCAGATCGACGAGTATCCTGTGCTGGGGCCGCTCGACCATGAGATCTCGGAGGGCATGATAATTGCCATCGAGCCCAAGATGATCTATCCGGAAGAGGGTGTGATTGGCGTTGAGGACACCTTCCTCGTTGGTGCGGGCGGGGCGGAGAGGCTGACGCTTCTCCCCCAGCAGATCTGGGAGGTTTAGGGAGCCTATGCGGCTGCAGCGCTGATGCTCCCCGCGTGGTTTGAGCAGGTAGACAATCCGAGATCTCAGATCGAGGCAGTGATTACCAGGCGAACCATGAGAACCCCACAAGGCCAGTCCCGTAGAGCAGAAGGCAGGTGATCAGCCACTCTCCGTCGATGAAGAACTCCATCATGGCTGGGTAGCTCGACTCGCTGAACGCGACTATGAAGAGGTACTCCGTTGATATCAGCAGGCAATAAATGATGAATATCCTGCCACGGGTCAGTAACAGCAGGGGAAGAAGAGAGCAGTTCAATGCCAGAAGAATATGCCGGGTTCTCTTCGTCCCCAATATCACAGGTATGGTTTTGACTCCGCTCTCCCTGTCTCCATTGATGTCTTTCATATCACATAACGTAGAATTTATAAAATCCTTGACGAGCATGAGATATACGACCGCTGCCGCGGGCAGAATAAAATCCCGGTCAAGATATTGACCTGAGGCGATGAGGGGCAACAATGTGCATACAAGTGCCCAGGAAAGGCCGACGACGATATTTTTGACAAAAGGAATATCTTTAAGGCGTGGAAGCAGCGGATGGAACCTAATGCTGTAAACGCAGCTGGCAACAAAAGGAATGAACAGGATGAAAAGAGCCGTCTGATCATTTATATACGTTATCAGTGCGGATATAATAAACGAATATATTGAAAGGAACAAAATTATATCCTCTCTTCCCGCCAGGAATTCGACCCTGTCCGGCCTGTTTATGGCATCCTCCTTCATATCCGTCAGCTTGTTGGCACTGTATATGGAAAAAGTCAGGAGAAATACTGCAAAGCAGATGCTATAGTTGACTGGCACATCCAGCAGTATATATCCTCCAAGGGTTTGGAAGAATCCTGTCAGTGCAATTAAAATGGAGCTTACAGTGAGCAAATTGATTAGCCTTTTCAATCCATGCAATACATTCCTCAAAAATGCCTCAAATGCGAAGAACTGTATCTTCTCCTGCAGATAGACATCCCCTAACATCATATCCCTCTCATATTAAACGGGTTCCATTCTGTCATCAATATAATTTAAATACTAAATTTAGTTTCTGAACTGAGATAACGACCTCTATACTTATGAATATAAAGCATATAGAATTCTTATTTTGAGTACTAAATTTTGATGCTAAATATCAGTTATTACTCATCATATGTAATAAATAACATTAGTTAATCATATATAAGATTGACCGGAAAAACAGATAAAAACCGGATATGACGGCTTCGGTATTAGATTGAAAATATTTCTATTGTATGCTTTGCCTCAAGCTTCCTTCAACCGCCTGGACTGCAAACGGTAGTGCTCATAAAGCATTCTTCCCCACTCTACTGCCTTCTGCCCCTTGTAGATGAGGTCCATGCCCAGGTCGTAGCTTCCGTCGAGCCTGCACAATCCCAAATTGAGAAATGACTCGGTTACTGTGAAGGCAATCTTTACGTCGCCCTCTATGTAAAAGAGCTTGAAGTTCTCCCCTTTCAGCAATTCGTTGAGCAATTTCTTCATCTCAGGGAGCATCGCAGTGAGGACGGGATTTGTGAGAATTATCTCCACACGGCAGCCGCTGTTGGCAGCTTCGGCTAATGCCTGGTCGTAGCCGGTGACCACCACTGGAGATACTCCCATGATCTCTTTGGATTGGGATATGGTATTGATGAAATATTCCACAGATTTCAGCGGCGTCTCAGGCGAATCCCTGACTATCTCCCCATTGCTCAGCATTCCTATCTTCTTCTGCAGCTCTAAGGGAATGGCGCTCATATCATGGGACAGCCAGAAGTCTCGATGCTCGTTCAATGTGACAATGGTATTCACGAGGTCGTTCAGCATAAGAGCCTGAACCCTGCCGATGCTGGTCAGGACATACTCCTGCCGCCTCTTCTCCACCAGATTGCCCTCCATGAGGCTCTTGATGGAGTGCAATATGGTGGAGGCGCGGCTGTCCATGATCCTCTCCAGATCTCCCGCCGTCTTGCCGCCCTCCAGCAGGGTGAGCATGACCTTCGTCCTTATCGAGGAACGGGTAAATGACTTCAGATCCTCCTCAGCCAGATCGTATTTATCACCCGGAGATTGCATAGGTCAAGGTAAACAAAGATAACTATTAAAAGCTACCTTTTCTCGCTCTTTTGCAGAGGAAGATATGTCGGACCAGGCTTCTGTGCACGCGGTCCGTATGCGCCTCAATGATGTCAAAGCCGGCGGAATGAAGCAGGCTCTCAAGAGGCCGGTCTGCGACTATGGCCATGCGGCAGCCGGGCTTTATGACCCTGTACAGTTCACTCAGACTCTCCTGTAAAAGGATTTCCTTCGACCTGGCCAGGATTTTTGCAGACCTTCCATAGGGCGTGTCCAGGACGGCAGCATCGATAGATGAGCTCTTCAGTGGCAAGCGCTTTGCATCTCCTAACATTAGAGAGCACTCAAGCCCCTGCAGATTGCATGAGGCTCCCCTGACCAAATTAGGCTGAGCTTCGATGGCCAGGCCCCGAGCTCCTATCAGGCAGGCCTCGATGAGTATGCCGCAGGTTCCGGCAAACGGGTCTAGCATCGCTCCCCCTGCGCGAACCTGGGTCAGGTTAACCAGTGCTCGAGCCATGCGCGGCATGAGGACGCCAGGGTGGAAGAACGGCTTGAGGTGAGGACGACGTGCCTCAAAGGATCCTCTGTCGGCCTTTGCCGCCTGCCGACCTATGACGATTTTGCCGCATGTTATGACCGCCCGCAGCACAATCTCCGGCATGGATAGGTCCGCCCGGAAGCCCCGGCGGTAAAGGATGCGTCCCATCTCTCTCTCTACAACATCCCCTGCAGGAAGGAAGCTCTTAATGCGGCGGGCCCGGACCATGTAGCTTTTTGGTGGCAGGTCCAGCGCCTCAGCCGCAGCCGCCAGGGCGGAAGGGTCTGCATCGCATACAGCCATGACCTCTATGATGCTGTGGGTCATGGCCAGGCGGCTGCCCAGGATCTGCACATCCAGACCCTCCGCCTCCACAATCAGGCACTGGTCGAAGGACGAGACGACCGAATAGCTGGTGGAGAATGCCTCCACCAGGGCTAACGCCTCGCTTTTGGGAAGCGTCTCATGCTCTCCGGAGAGCTCGAAGGCGTATGTCGTCATTCAGCCCAGGTAGCTGTTCACATCCCTGTAGTTGAACTTCTTGGAGGCGAGGACATTTTCAAGGAAGTTGAATATGGACCGGCGCACGTCGTCGGATAGCAGCGGATACCAGGTGGGGCTGGCCACCACCGTCGCCCGGAAGGCAAAGAACGGAGCGATGACCTCAAGAAGCTCTTCGTCTCCGGTCTTCTCCAGGTAGTTCTCGAAGAACAGCTCGAAGAGATCCTTGAGATCCCCTGTGAGGCGCAGGCTCTTTTGCACTGAGTAGAATATGTAGTTCATGGTCAGGGCTGTGACGTCGTCCGCAGCCTCGCCCCATTCTCCACGGCTTCTGTCCAGAACTGTGAAGTCGGTGCCATCCCGGAACATGATGTTCCAGGGGTGGAAGTCGCCGTGAACCTGGCAGAGGCGCCGGGCTCTTCCCCGCAGCATCCAGCGCCATTCCACGCAGGCCTTCTCGATCTCCTGCAGCTCTCCCTCAGCCAGGAATGACGGGTTGTCCGGGTAGTCGTCCAGGATGCCGAAGATGCATTCGCCGTCTCCCACAGTCTCCCTGATCTTGCGCAGGTATAGGGGCGGGCAGTCGTTCTTGACGACATGGATCTCTGCCAGGTAATCCGAGAGGGCGATTGTGCGATCGTAGTCCAGGTCGGTGGCGCCGCTATCCTTGACCCTATCCAGATCGAAGAAGTACTCCTTCCCCTCGACCTTCTCCATGAGCAGGAAGTACTCGACGGCATCTCCTGCGCTGACCAGCTTCCCTTTTTCTGTGAAGTAGCCCACATCCACCGATGGGACGTGTTTGGGGAGGGAGGAGAATGTCGCATTCTGCCAGATCATTATCCTCGCCCGGTCTGAGAAGTGGTCATGGCCAAAGCCGTACTGGGCACGCATTGTGGACAGGACAGCCGAGCCTCTCTTTCCCTTGACCTGGAACTCCACCAGAAGGGGGGATCCGTAACCGAAGCCCTTGACATCCTCGGATGTGGGTATGGTCTCGCCCATACGGCGGGTGCAGAGCAGTTGCAGGTCCCGGCCGTAAACGCCCTTCAGATATGCCTCCAGGTTGCGCCGCAATAGGTCCATGGGCGGACACCCCTTCAGGTCCCCATCTGCCAGCTATGCAGGTACTTCTCCTGCTCAGCAGTGAGCTTCTCGGTCTCTAGGCCCATGGCTGCGAGCTTCAGCTCCGCTACTCTGCGGTCGATCTCCACAGGGACGGCGTAGACCTTCCTCTCCAGGCTCCGCCCATGCTCTACGATGTAGCGCACGGCCAGTGCCTGGTTGGCGAATGACATGTCCATGACCTCCGGGGGATGGCCGTAGGCAGCAGCCAGGTTGATCAGCCTGCCCTCGGCCAGCAGATAGAGCCTGCGCCCGTCCCTGAGCCTGTACTCGGCCACGTTGTTCTGCACCTCAGACCTCTCCGCAGCCATCTTCTCCAGGGCGGGGATGTCGATCTCCACATTGAAGTGGCCGGAGTTGGCCAGTATGGCCTGATCCTTCATCCGGGCAAAGTGCTCCTCCCGGATGACATTGATGTCTCCTGTGAGTGTGACGAAGAGGTCTCCTAGGGGTGCGGCCCTGTGCATGGGCAGTACCCTGTAGCCGTCCATGGCAGCCTCCAGGGCCTTCCTCGGCTCGACCTCGACCACTATCACATTGGCGCCGAGGCCGCGGGCGCGCATGGCAAAGCCCCTGCCGCACCAGCCGTAGCCGACCACCACAACCGTCTTGCCGGCGAAGAGGAAGTTGGTGGCCTGCATGATGCCATGAAGTGTGCTCTGGCCGGTGCCGTAGCGGTTGTCGAACATCATCTTGGTCTCGGCATCGTTAACTGCTATGACCGGGTAGAGCAGGGCTTTGTCATCGGCCATGGCTCGCAGCCGGAGCACGCCGGTGGTGGTCTCCTCGCAGCCTCCGAGCATCTGCTCGGCCAGCTCCGGCAGCTCTTTGTGGATGATGGCTATTGTATCGGCGCCGTCGTCCAGGCTGACGTTGGGCTGGAGCTCCAGCGCCTTCTTGATGCAGTCGTAGTACTCCTGCTCGTTTTCGCCCCGGAAGGCGTAGACGTGCAGGCCGCGGGCGGCCAGGGCGGCAGCCACCTCATCTTGGGTGGAGAGTGGATTGGAGCCGGTGACTGCAACCTCTGCGCCTCCGGCAACCAGGGTGGTGATGAGGTTGGCCGTCTCCACAGTTACATGCAGGCAGGCCGCGATGCGCGCCCCATGCAGTGGCTTCTCCCTCTCGAACTCCTGCTTGATCCTCTCCAAAACGGGCATGTGCCTTCGAGCCCATTCGATGCGCTTTTCCCCCTCCACTGCAAGGGCGGGATCCTTGACGACGCTCCTCTTCAGATAAATCACCTGGAAGTATCTTGACTTATTCATATTTAGATTTTTTTCGCAATCAATTGCCCACCACTTGATCATCGATCAATCAATTTCACGACAATTGAATCAGGTATTTTCAATATATCGTATATTGATATAAATTAACATAA
>JAGPMN010000067.1 GCA_018052825.1 Methanothrix sp. | reverse complement strand
GGGGTATAGCTCGCATAGATCCTGCCGTGTTCAGCGAGATGGGCTGGCAGGCAGGCGATGCAGTCAGCATCCAGGGAAAGAAGAAGACAGCGGCGCTGCTCTGGCCCGGCTATCCCGAGGACACTGGCACCGGCGTTGTCCGCCTGGACGGCAACACCCGCAGGAACGCCGGGGTGAGCATAGACGACAGAGTCCCTGTGAGGCTGATCTCCGCCGCTCCTGCCGAGTCGGTGGTCTTTGCCCCAACCGTCCCCCTGCGCATCACCGGCGCCGAGGCCTATCTGCAGAGATACATGGAGGGCCGGGTCATCACAAGGGGCGATATCATAGAGATCGCAGTCATGGGCCGGAAGATAGAGCTGATGGCCACCCGCGTCACTCCATCCGTAGAGGCGGCGGTGATCGGGGACAGGACCCGAATAGAAGTCTCTGATAAGCCCGCCAAGGAGGAGAAGGCCGGGCCGCGGGTCACATACGAGGACATAGGCGGCCTGTCTGCGGAGATCAAGAAGGTGCGGGAGATGATAGAGCTGCCCATGAAGCACCCGGAGCTCTTCGAGCGCCTGGGCGTGGAGGCCCCCAAGGGGGTGCTGCTCTACGGCCCGCCCGGCACAGGCAAGACTTTGCTCGCCAGGGCCCTGGCCTCTGAGACCAATGCCCACTTCGAGACATTGAGCGGCCCGGAGATCATGTCCAAGTACTACGGCGAGTCCGAGGAGAAGCTGCGGAGTCTGTTCAAGACGGCAGAGGAGCAGGCGCCCTCCATCATCCTCATCGATGAGATAGATTCCATCGCCCCAAAGAGGGAGGAGGTTACGGGAGAGGTGGAGCGGCGCGTGGTGGCCCAGCTGCTGGCCCTCATGGACGGTATGGAGGCGCGTGGCAAGGTGGTGGTGATCGGCGCCACAAACAGGCCCGATTCCCTGGACCCGGCCCTGCGCCGGCCGGGCAGATTCGACAGGGAGATCGAGATCGGCGTTCCCAACCGCCAGTCCCGGCTGGAGATACTGCAGATCCACACCCGCGGCATGCCACTTGCCAAGGACGTAGACCAGGAGAAGCTGGCAGATGTGACGCACGGCTTCGTGGGAGCTGACCTCGCCGCCCTGGCGAGAGAGGCTGGCATGAGGGCTCTGCGGCGCGTTCTGCCGGAGCTGGACCTGGATATGGAGGCCATACCGGCCGAGATCCTCAAAAAGATCGAGGTCACCAATGACGACTTCCTGGATGCCCTACGAGAGATGGAGCCGTCAGCCATGCGCGAGGTGATGGTCGAGTCTCCCAATGTGCACTGGGACGACATAGGCGGCCTGGCCGAGGTCAAGCAGCAGCTGATAGAATCTGTGGAGTGGCCGCTGGCCTATGCCAAGCTCTTCGCCCATATGGATGCCAAGGCCCCCAAGGGAATACTGCTCTACGGCCCGCCAGGCACTGGAAAGACATTGCTCGCCAAGGCGGTGGCCACTGAGAGCCAGGCCAACTTCATCAGCATCAAAGGCCCGGAGTTCCT
Organism: Methanothrix sp.; assembly: GCA_018052825.1. Taxonomy (GTDB): domain Archaea; phylum Halobacteriota; class Methanosarcinia; order Methanotrichales; family Methanotrichaceae; genus Methanothrix. Next base: position 4,494 of record JAGPMN010000067.1, on the reverse strand, counting down.
CAGCAAGTGGGTGGGCGAGTCTGAGAAGGCCGTGCGCGAGACCTTCCGGAAGGCCCGCCAGGCAGCGCCATCGGTGATCTTCCTCGACGAGATCGACTCCATCGCGCCGGCGCGGGGTGGCATGAGCAGCGACTCCCATGTCACAGAGAGAGTCATATCCCAGATCCTGACAGAGCTGGACGGACTGGAGGCCCTGAGCAGCGTCATGGTGATTGCTGCCACGAACCGTCCGGACATCATAGACGCCGCCCTGCTGCGGCCTGGAAGGTTCGACAGGCTAATCGAGATAGGCCTGCCAGATGAGGCAGCGAGAAAGGAGATCCTCAAGATCCACACAGCCAAGAAGCCTCTGGCGGACGATGTCAACCTGGATGACCTGGCCAGGAGGACAGAGAAGTACTCAGGAGCCGACCTCGCAGCCCTGGTGGGCGAGGCTGTGATGCTGGCCATCAGGGAGTGCGTCCAGTCAGGCAAGGCCAAAGAGGAGGCTGCCGTCGGCGACTACCGCGTGGCGGCCAAGCACTTCGAGGAGGCCCTAAAGAAGGTGCAGCCCACGGCATCAGAGACAGAGCTGTACAAGAGGTTTGCCGCAGCCAAGGCGGCTTAGGCTCTTTCTCTTTTGCCTTTCCATTTTGTTACAGATAAAATATCTGAAGAGGCCGCCTCAGGTTCCTGAGATGGGCAGGCAGTCTCTCAGATTTCAACTCATCCCTCAGTCCGTGATGTCCGGGCTTCCTGTGCAGGTAGCCCTGCCGGAATAGATCAGCGGACTGGATGCACTGCGGCAGTTTTTGGCGCTCTGGACAGAGGGGTTGTCGCGACAGAAGCCGCTGGGCTCCATTATACAACCGGAAGACCCAGCCACCATCCCTGCTCGATAGTCACCCGGATGCAGCAGGTTCAGAGCATGGCCCAGCTCATGGGCGAGATGGTAGTAGTTCACCGCTCCGCATGTGCCTCCCTCTCCAGCCGAACACCCCCAGAGCCCAGAAGGCATGGGACAGGGGACGTTGAGCTGCTGATCGCAGGTCACAATCTTGGCAGAGGCGGTCCCGCTGCTCCAGCATGCCCCACCACCGTCGTAGTAGGGGTCCCAACGCTCCACCACGAAGACCTCCACGGCATCAGCTTCGTTGACAAGAGCCCGGAGGGATGTGGCCTCTGCTTCGTCTATGACCCGGTAGGCATTATTGTTGATGTAGATCGGAGTTTTGGAGATGACGGATATGCACCTCACAGTCCCGCACCTGTCCCAGATCTCTGCCGATCGTTCCAGAAGTGTGTTGAAGACAGTTCCCGTGGCCGTAGGGTCGGATGGCCCAGTCCCGATGAAGACCGGCTGTACCAGCAGCACATCGGCTGGACCGGTAAATATGTACCACCAAAGCCTAGATCTGTCAATATAAACCTTCATGCTGCGAATAGATCCAACCACAGAGCCCTTAAGCTCCAGACTGATATCGGCATTCATAGTGACATCTTTCCCATCTGCAGCTTTCATGCCCTCGGGAAAGCGGCCTTCGATTTTGCCTGCCATCCTCTCTGTATAGGAGAGAAACTGGTCGCCCTCTTCTGACTTGCTGGGAATAAAGCCCATGATGTCATCTATCAGAGCATAGTGCAGCGTCGCCTCAAATTCGGTCGATGTCCTGCCGGAAGCAGAGTCGTAGGATGATCCGTATTCCGGCTCAACCAGGCTGAGACCGATGACACCCGAATCGCCTTTGGCTGTGGCAACTCCTCTGGATATCAGGTTGAGTCTGGTCAAAACCAGTTTCATGCTACCTTTTTCCCCAGGCGATGCCGAAAAGGCAATCATGCCATTAAAACTGGTCTGCTGCTCGCCTTTGTCGGTGACGATGACAGCTCGTACCTCTTCCAGGTTTCCGACCAGGCTGTAGCTCTCTTTCTGCCCTTCAACAGGCTCAACGATGCTGATCCTCTTGGCAATGGATGCATCCAGAGGACTCTTCAGAAGGCTTGGGCTCTTTTCCATGACCTGATCAGCCCCAAGGCCTGATCCCAACGAAGCTACGAAGCCCGCTATCAGGGCCAACGCTAACAGCAATATCGCTCTCAAAATCGCTCACCTCGAAGTATATCATGATTAAATGTTGATATTCATTCGATTTAAAAGTTCCCTGGTAAAAAGTATTTAACGATGGAGAGGAGTAATGATATTAGGATACAGGGCCGCTACGAAATTACAGTAAATTCAGCACACTGCCAGCTTTTAGGACTCTACAGATATGCTGGTCAGCCTCTCCACGCCCATTATCTCCTCTATAAACCTCGCCACTGCCGCCGGCACCAGGGACTTCCAATCTCCGCCCTCAGCCATCAGCCTCCTGATGGCCGTCCCAGAGTACAGCTCCCTCTGATACATGGGCGGCTTTCTGATATCAATTCCTGCCTCGGAGACCAGCCTGATCACGAGGGGATTGTTGGAGTAGACGGCATCAAACCGCGGCACCATAGACTGCATGTGTGCGACCCATATCGAGTTTCTCTTGATGTCCTCCAGCGGCGTGATATAGCAGCGGCCCTGCAGACGGCTCTCCACCAGGGCGCGCTGAATCATCTCGATCCTCTCCCCGCCGGTGAATGGATTCTCCGCGGTGTGGCTCTCCTGGGCGCTGCCGATTACTACCACTATCTCATCCACCTCCTCTGCTATCTTCTCTAGGACCGCCTTGTGGCCGAGGTGGTAGGGCTGAAAGCGCCCGATGTACAGTCCACGCATCATCTTTTCCTCTTTGGTTTATCTTTTAGAGCAGTAGAACTTGCGACTGGCATGAACCTCCTGACTCACCACAAAATATAAGGCAGAGCGATCGGATCGCCCTGCCCTCGTACGCCCCTCACCTGCCTATGACCTGCCTTCCTATCAGCTTGATGGCGCTCTCCTTGTTGGGGCCTATGGGCGAGCCCACAACGATCTGGGTGACGCCGGTCTTCACCAGCTCATCCACACGAGCCCGGCAGTCGGCAGGCGCTCCAGATATCGAGAAGGCCTCGCTCATCCTGGGGGTGACAGCGGCCATTGCCGCCTTGAAGTCGTATTTGGATATCGCATCAGATACGACTTTGGCCTCTTCCCTGCCGACTCCATGCCTCTCCAGCACGCTCTCGGGCGAGCCGGCCACGATGAAGGCGACGACTATCTTCGAGGCATTGACCGCCTTGGCAGGGTCTTTGTCTGCGGAGAAGCTGGCATAGGCGCAGATGTCCACCTCCTCCGGCCTCCTGCCCGCCTTCTCTGCCCCATGCCGGATCACGGGCACTGCGAACTTGAAGTCCTCTGGATGGGAGGCATTGATGAGAACTCCATCTGCGATGGCGCCGGCAAGCTCCAGCATCTTTGGCCCCTGGGCTCCGATGTAGATAGGGATACTGCCTGCGGAGAAGGCCATCTGCGCGCCCCTGAAGCCGGCCTGGCTCACCTGCTCTTTGGCGAGAAATGCCCTGATGGCCAGAACAGCCTCCCGGACGCGGGTGAGGGGCTTGTCCCACTCTATGCCCATCTTCTCGAATGTGGCCCTGTCCCCGGGGCCGATGCCAAGGACCGCCCGCCCTCCTGAGAGCTCATTGATTGAGGCGATGGACGAGGCTGTGATGGCTGCATTTCTGGTGTAGGGATTGGTGACGCCCGTCCCCAGCCTGATCCTGTTGGTCATCATGGAGAGCACAGCCAGAGTGGTCCAGACGTCTCGATTGTTGTAGTGGTCCGTAATCCAGATATTTTGAAATCCGTGGTCTTCCGCCAGCTTCGCCATGTAGCCGATCTTGTAGACGGGCTCATCTGGCACAAACTCAATTCCAAACACCTTAAATCTCCTCCAGCTCGACGCGGTCCCCGGCCTTAAGGCAGAACACCTCTGCGGCATTTCCCTGGTTGACCGCAATTTCTGCAAATCCATGGCTGCCCTGGGTTATAAGCGGTTCGATCCTGGAAGCCTCGGCGTATGTCCGCACGCGCCTCAGATTGATGCCCTTCAGGCTCACCGGGAAGGCCGGCAGCTCTGAGAGGTTCAGTATGAGGTTGCCGAACCGGTCCACGTAGATCACAACGGCCTCGATGCCCCTCTCAGTCCTCCTCGCCTCGCCGAAGTTCAGCTCCTCCGGCTCCACCCGCGGCCCGAGATCCGCAGGGCTGCGCCCCTCGGCCAGCAGGGCCGCCGCTGGCGCGAAGACGTCCCGGCCGTGGAAGGTACTGGAGACGGGCAGGGATTGTGGAGCGGGCGCAGGCAGCGGCAGGGAGATCCTGTAGGCCCGCAGGTTGCCGAGGGAGCGGGCGGCGGGCATTAGAAGGCCGTTGTCCGGCCCCACGAAGATCTGGCCGCCGCTCTCCACTGCCAGGCCGGACCTGTCCGTTCCCACCTCAGGATCGACGACTGCTATATGAATTGTGCCGGGGGGGAAGTAGCGGACGGCGCTGAGAAGGGCGAAGGCCCCGGCGCGCACATCCTGAGGAGGGATATCGTGTGCGATGTC
>JAGPMN010000066.1 GCA_018052825.1 Methanothrix sp. | reverse complement strand
TCTGCAATAGCCTATTCTCAGGCATCTTCTTATTCTCTCTTACCGTTTTAAATGCCCATCCAACAAAAGAATTCATAATAATTAATAGTAATACTAGTATATATACTTTTCGATACTTCCAGGGCAGAGGTTTATAGGAATCCTCCGTAGAATTATATTATTATATTAGTCCGAATGATGTGGGACCTTCGACCCACCAGCAGCTTATTAGGGCTGTTGATGAGAGGCATTTGATCGATGAAGATCTGATCAAAAGATCCCTATTGACGGTTTAGCGCCTATAAACGTATTCACTTCATGCAAAAGCCTTTTCCGTTTTGACGCCCTGACAGGCCGCCATCAGGAGGAAATATGCGTTTGATGCCCCGTCTCAGTCTCCAGTATCTCGCTGTTCTGCTCTCACCGCCATCGAGGACCGCCCGCCCCAGCCCGGAGGCCCCCTTCCGTGACTGAGCCAGTCCGCTGGGGCCCTGAGAACCCCCACCCCCTCTCCCGGATGAGGACTGAGCTGGTCTGGGAAGGCAAATACGACGAGTACGGCCGCCGCCGCCCCGTGGACATCGCCGGCAGCAGCATGCCAATGCAGAAGATCGAGACGGTGGACATGCCCAGGAGCGAGGCTTTAGCGAGCGGCCAGACCACCCTGGGAGAGCTGAAGACCACCCGGCAGGATGACTTTAGGAATATGCTGGTCTGGGGCGACAACAAGCTGGTCATGGCATCGCTGCTCAAGGACTTCCGGGGCAAGGTTGATCTCATCTACATCGACCCGCCTTTCGACGTGGGGGCGGACTTTACGATGCAGGTGGCGATTGGGGATGAGAATGAATCCGTAGAGAAGGATCAATCTATATTGGAAATGGTGGCCTACAAGGACATGTGGGGAAAGGGAACCGATTCTTACCTGCATATGATGTATGAGCGGTTTATCATAATGAAAGACCTTCTCAGCGAGACGGGCAGCATTTACGTTCATTGTGATTGGCGAGTGAACAGCTATTTGAGAACCATTCTGGATGAAGTTTTTGGAAAAGAAATGTTTCTCAACGAGATCTGCTGGAAGAGGAAGACAGGTAGTAGCAGTGAAATCGGCAAGGGGACCTCCAGGTTTGGCAACGATATTGACAACTTGCTGTTTTATTCGAAGACCGATCTAGTTAAGTTTCATACTCAATATTTGGAGAACGATCCAGAGTATATATCGAAATTTTTTAGGTATCGAGACCCTGATGGTCGTCTCTATAGAGTTGATAATCTTGCAAATCCAGCGTACCGCCCCAATTTGATTTATGAGTACAAAGGGTATAAACCTCCAAGAAATGGATGGGCGATTTCTAAGGAGCTGATGGAGAAGTGGGATAAAGAGGGGCGTCTTTATTTCCCGAAGAAGAAAGATGGACGAATACAGAGAAAGAGGTATCTCGATGAGCTAAAAGGACAGCCGTTGGCAAATATCTGGGTTGACATCAATCCGGTCTCTTCTCAATCCGATGAACGCCTTGGCTACAACACCCAAAAGCCCGAAGCCCTCCTTGAGCGCATCATACGCGCCTCCTCCAACGAGGGCGACCTCGTTGCCGACTTCTTCTGCGGCTCAGGCACCAGCGGCGCTGTGGCCGAGCGGCTGGGCCGGCGCTGGATCATGTGCGACCTGGGCCGCTTTGCCATCCACACCACCCGAAAGCGAATGATCGATCTGCAGCGCAGGCTGCAGGCCGAAGGGCAGCCCTACCGGGCCTTCGATGTCTACAACCTGGGCCGCTACGAGAGGCAGTGGTGGCAGAGAGAACGCCTCCAGGGCTACGACCGGGACCACCGGCGCGTGGTTCTGGGATTCTACCGGGCCGATCCCCTGCCCAATCCAACCGCATGGCTGCATGGCAGAAAAGGAGGGGCCTTCGTCTACGTGGACAGCATCGACTCCCTGCTCACCAGGGAGGAGGTCCGGCAGGCGGCCAGAGCGGCCAGGGAGGCGGGCGGCAGGGAGATCCACTGCCTGGCCTGGGAGTTTGAGATGGACCTGAGAATGGTCTGCCAGGAGATCGAGGCCTCCGAGGGAGTCCGCATCCGGCTGATGACGATTCCCAGGGAGATCATGGAGAAGAACCGCACCAGCCCGCCGCCATTCTTCGAGGTCTCCGTCCTGGAGGCCGAACCGGTGATCAAGAGGGTCTCCGGTAGGAATAAGGTGGACATCAAGCTCAAGCGGTTCATCCCCTCCCTGGCCGAGGTCCCCAACAAAGAGCTGGCAGCCCTAAAGGAGAGGGCTGCGGAGGACGGCTTTGACTTCATCGACTTCTGGGCGGTGGACTTCAACTGGGAGGAAGGAAAGCCCTTCGAGCATCAGTGGCAGGACTACAGAACCCGGAAGGACAGGAGCCTCAAGACCACCAGCGACGCCCTCTATGACGGCTATCCCGGCAAAGGGATCTACAAAGCCTGCATCAAGGTGGTCGACATCTTCGGCTGCGACACCAGCACTGTGGTGGAGGTTCGCTATGACTGAATCAGGCAGGGATAATGGTGGCGATTTCGATAATAATCGTAGTAATAGTAATAAAATTAGCAGCAGCCGGAGCAGCATGCCGAGCCCCGTGATCAACCTGGCCGCACTGGAGCCCCTCTACCAGACATTTGAAGAGCCCTGCAGGTACAGGGCGCCGGGAGAGAATGAAGGCGATCCGGCCCGGATCATCCCAGGCCGCCGCCCCTCCTACATCCCCATAGCCGAAAACCTGCGCCGCCCCCTAAAGGAGTGGAGGGGCAGCGACTATCCTGGAGCCTCAGACACCACCAGGGAGCTGCTCCACTACTGGTTTGGCGAGGAGCACCTGAAAGTGGACGTGGACGGGCAGCAACTGCCATTCAGATACTACTTCTGCCAAAGAGAGGCAATCGAGGCATTCATCTACCTCTATGAAGTGCGGGGCATCCGCACCCTATCCAGCCTCACAGCAGAGTTCCTGGGCGAAGACTCCTACGACACCGCCCTAGGCATCAATCCCGACGACGACCGCTGGCCGAAGTATGCATTCAAGATGGCCACTGGCTCCGGCAAGACCAAGGTGATGAGCCTGGCCATCGTCTGGAGCTACTTTCACTCCCTGCGGGAGGAGGGCTCAACCCTAGCCAGGGACTTTCTCATCATAGCCCCCAACATCACAGTATTCGAGAGGCTCAAGGAGGATTTCGGGGACGGCAAGATCTTCGATCAGGATCCGCTCATCCCCCAAGCCTGGAGAGGAGACTGGAACATCTCTGTTGTCCTCCAGGACGAAGCCAGCGGGGCAGCGATGGGCGGCAGGATCTACCTCACCAACATCCACCGCCTCTACGACACATCAAAGCGCAGGAGCAGAGACACAGCCGAAAGCCAGGACTGGCTGGGGCCTGCGGTCTCCAAATCCAAGGCTTTAGATACGGCAGAGGCCTTGAGGGAGCGGGTGACCTCCCACCGCCGAATCATGGTCCTCAACGACGAGGCCCACCACCTCTGGGATCCGGACAGCGCCTGGAACGAAGCCATCGAATACATTCATCAAACCATTCACGATCGAACCGGGGGAGAGATCGTCTCCCAGCTCGACTTTTCAGCCACTCCAAAGGACAATCACGGCCGCATCTTCCAGCATGTGATATGCGACACTCCTTTGGGCGAGGCTGTGGACGCCGGCATAGTCAAGATCCCGGTCATCGGCCGGGGGGAGGGGTTGGTGGAGCGCCCCAGCGAAAATGCGGCAGACAGATTCCAGCAGCGCCTCATGATAGGATATGAGCGCTGGCGCCTATCCAAGCAGGAATGGGCGAAGAGCGGCAAGAAGGCTCTGCTCTTCATCATGGCAGAGAACACCGAGGCGGCAGACGACATCGCCCGTCGGCTGAATACAGATCCTATGTTTGCGGAACTGAACGGCCGAACCATCAACCTGCACACCCGTCTCAAGGGGAAGATTAAGTGGATGGGAGGCAAAAAGAGCGGCATCCCTGTCTTTGAGGAGAGCGAGAAGGACATCAAAGACGAAGACCTCAGGGAATTGAGAAAGCTCTCCCGGGAGCTTGACGACGGCTCCAGCCCCTATCAGTGCATTGTCTCCGTCCTCATGCTCCGTGAGGGCTGGGACGTGCGCAATGTCACAACCATTGTCCCGCTCCGGCCCTACACAGCCAAGGCCAACATCCTTCCAGAGCAGACCCTCGGAAGGGGCCTGCGCCGCATGACCTATCCCGGAGGTCCCCATGAGATCCTCACAGTGGTGGAGCATAGGGCCTTTGTAGCACTCTACGAGGAGCAGCTCGGCGAAGAGGGTGTCTATCCCACAGTGGTGGATGTTGAAAAGATCCCCAAAATCACTGTCAGCATCTACCCGGACGGAGAGCACAAGGACCTGAACAAAATGAATATGCTCATCCCTGCCATCTCTCCAGCCTACACCCGCATACCCAAACTGGAAGGGCTGACCATCGAGGACGTAAAGAGGCAATTCGCAGGCTTCAAGCCCCTCAATCTCAAGGAGCAGTCATCCGAGAGGATCCACTACGAGGGAAGGCACCTTATCACCAACGAGATTGTAGAGGAGATGAACATCAAGCTTCCCCTCCTGGAAAGCGGAATTGGAGCCATCTCATTCTACCGCAATGAGCTTGAGCATATCACCGGCCTGCACGGCCTTCACTCAACACTGGCCCCGCTGCTGGAGATATTCCTGACGGAGATACTCTTTGGAGAGCAAGTATCCCTCTTCGACCAGCGGCTTGTGAGCCGCCTGGGCGATCCGGACGTACGCGAGCACGTTCGCGGCGTATTCGTTCCCATAATACTAAGCAAGAGCACCATCAAGCTGGAGGAGAGGGCGCTGGGGATGAGCAGGTCGGTGGTCAAGTGGAAGCCCTATCAGGCTAACCACTCAGAACGGCACCCCGCCATTGAGGCATCCAAGACGGCCTTCAACCTGGTGCCCTGCACCAATGCCTTCGAGAGGGATATGGCATTGTTCCTGGACCGTGCCCCGGATGTGTTAGCCTTTTTCAAGAATGCCGGCCCGGAGGCGATCAGGATCGACTATCAGACGCACACAGGCAGGCTGGCCCACTATACCCCTGATTTTGCAGCATTGAAGAATGACGGCAGCTATGTCATGATTGAGACCAAGGGGCGCGTGGACATCGATGTCCCCCTGAAAATTCGGGCCGCCATAGCCTGGTGTCAGGCAGCTTCGGACAGCGGTATAAGATGGGATTACCTCTATGTCCCACAGGAGAGTTTCTCCAGCGTTAATGATAATCGTCTGGAGGCGCTATTCCCCCTCTGTGAGCCTGCCAAGCAAAACCTCATCAGTGAGATGATTGAAGCTCATTTGAACCTGGAGAAAGGCAACCTGGAAAAGCTCACATTTGATGAGTTCATCGATAGGAAGGATTTTGACAGCCTGCCTCCTAAATCCAAAAAAAGAGTGCAGGAGGCGATCGCCCTCTTCAAGTTCCTGGAGAGCAAAGATGATGTCTCTTATGCCCCCGTCTTTGCCCCGCTTCTCGGCGCCATTGATGAAGCTGCGAGGGGATTGATCATCTCCACCCTCAAGGATTCAATCCCCAGTGATCCTGAAAAGCAGAAGAGGTTCTTTGAGCCGGACACAAGTGCAATGCATCCCAGAGAGGAGAGCTTCCACAAGCGGCAGGCAGTTAACCTGCGAAGGACACTTGTTGAAAACGATGGCATAATGCCCATTGGCCTCTTGAAATGGTGCCTTGAGTACGCCAAGAGCCCGAAGGTTCCACCAGGAGGGGTTTTCTCTGCAACAAAGGCAAAGTTTGAAGGGCAGGCGAAGACAGAATTATTCGACATAGTTGATAAAATTTATACATTCAGAAATGAGTATATCGCCCATCAGGAGAAGGAGCTTGACGAAATAGATACAGCAAAACAGGGCACTATCTAGAAATCAAGTGAAATTGGGTTTTTTGCTTGCAATAAATTGATTTATTCCTGATATTATTGCTAATGTGGTCGCATACTAAGGTCAGATTTGATTTGATCAAAACACATTTATTT
>JAGPMN010000027.1 GCA_018052825.1 Methanothrix sp. | reverse complement strand
AAAATACCTGATTCAATTGTCGTGAAATTGATTGATCGATGATCAAGTGGTGGGCAATTGATTGCGAAAAAAATCTAAATATGAATAAGTCAAGTTAGTATTAGTAATCAAATGTGAATTAGTCAAGCTAAATTTGCTTTTAAAAAACAACCTCATCGCCATCAAGCCGGATAAAAACAATATCTACGAAACCACAGAGCGAGGAATGAATTTGCTGGAAGACTTTAAGCATATCAACACTCAGCTTAATGAATATGAAAGTGTAACTGCATAATAGAAAGGGTATATGAAGGCTCCTATAAGTTCATCCAGCCTTCGAAGGTGAATTACTCCAGTCTCTCTGCCTCCTTGCAACGGAGGCGGGTGATGTTGACCTGAAATGCAGCAATCCAGTTGCTAGGGCAGCCTGAGGTTCCCGAAAGTGCCAAGCTTTTAGGACCCTACAATGAGCAAAAGGCATCATCAATTTGATATATTTTGTGTTGGTAGTATTAAACATGTTCAAAAAAGTCCTCGTTCCCACCGACTTTTCCGCATATGCCCATAAGATGCAGGAGTGCCTCTCTGAAATTCCCGGCATAGAGGAGATCGTGCTCCTCAATGTGATAGACGCCTCCAATCCTATGAACCTGGAGAAAAGGGGCTGGAGCTACAGTTCATTGATCGAGGAAGGGCAGGTCAGGCTTGCCGAGCAGGCCGACCGTCTGGTCCATCTGGGGGAGGGAAAAGACAGAAGTCCCACCGTCCGGAATGTCCTCAAGGTTATAGTCGCACCTATGAGCGGAGCTGACGGGGTAAACCTGCAGTGGCCCCCGTCCTCTGATCCCAGCATGATGATCGAGGGAGGAAGCGTAGCCGAGGCCATAATCCGCACTGCCAAAGAAGAGAAGGCATCGCTCATCTGCATGGGGGCGCAGGGAAAGGGGCTGGCGGAGGGAATGCTTCTCGGCAGCGTCTCCACTGAGGTACTGAGAAAGGGTGAGACGGACCTGCTCATCTTCCGCCACAGCATCCTGGCAGGAGGAGAGAAGGCCGGTCCGCCTGATTTATGCCGCAATATCTTAACCAGAGTAATGGTCGCCACCGACTTTTCTCCTGCCGCGGGGGCTGCTGTCTCAAGGGCAGAGGGGCTCTGCGGCACAAAAGAGCTGATGCTGGTGAATGTGATTTCAAAGGATGAGGAGTTTGGAGAGGCGGCGGCCAAGCTGAATCTCCTGCGGGAGAGGCTTGCCTCTCCCGGCAGAACTGTGAGTGTTCATGTTCTGCAGGGCCGCCCCACAGATCAGATACTATCCCTGGCCGAAAAGAAGATGCCGTCTTTGATCCTGATGGGCTCGCAGGGCAAGAGCTGGAGCCGGCAGATCAGAGTGGGCAGCACCACATTTGATGTCACCAGGAAGACCAGCTGCCCGGTGATGGTTGTCCGGCCGATGGAGAGCTGATGCTGCAAATGTCCTCATACTCGGCTTACGGCGGCAGTGGCGAGGATCAGATTGATCCCTTCGACCCCGTAGACAGGAACATCTGGCGCAAGGCGGAGTACCTGGGTCGCTACCTCTTCGCCTGCGACTTTCTGCGCCCCCACCGGCCTGAGCTGGTGGCGGATATCTCCTGCGGCCTGGGATACGGGGCGGCTGAGCTGTGCAGCGCGGCCGGACGGGTCCTGGCTGTAGACGGCAGCCCTAGACTGATACAGTCTGCCAGCAGAAGGTTTGGCCTGCCGAACCTGCATTTCCTCTGCAAAGACATGGATCGGGAGGATCTCTCGCCGGAGATAGAAGAAGGCAGCATCGACGCCGTGATCAGCTTTGAGACGCTGGAGCACCTGCTCGACCCCAGCCGGGCGGCAGCGGCCTTCTCCAAAGCCCTGAGGCCGGGCGGCTACTTTATCTGCTCGGTGCCCAATGTTCTCTTCGAGTCCGGCGACAGCAGCGGCCTTCCCAGGAACAGATCTCATAAGCAGTGGTTCAATTTCGGCTCCCTCTCCCGGCTGGTGCAGCAGAATGGCATGAGAATTAGCTACCGGCTTGGCCAGTCCTGGTCCAAATCCCTCTTTCGAAGGGAGCAGCAGCTCTTCAATGCCAAACGCATCGGCAGCCGGCTGGGCAGCGATCCGGCCATGCATCGCCCGGAGATGATTCGCTGGCTATCTTATGTGGCGGCATATCCCACAGTAGAGGATGTGGACGGCTCATATTCCATAATAATAGTAGCCCAGAAGGGATGACTGCTCCCCGTCCCAAAGGACTGGGATTCTACGGCTTTTTTCTGTGCCGACAGATTGCAGTCCAATCTGAGAATGTTTATGGCAGCATTCGCGAAGGATATTCATGACATCTTATATTGAGGTTATCGTTCGACCTTCAAAATTTTAATTTTCTAAAATTATTTTAATTATGTAACACAGGCATTTTAATTACGAAAGCTATTTATATTATTTAAGTATCTAATTTATGTGTGAAAGCTGAGACTTCTGACTGCTCCATCCCAAAGTCGTGCTCCGAGGTGGAGGTGGATATCAAAAGGCTGGATCGCATGCTCGCTGCAGCTCATAGGAGCGGCATTGATGTAAAAGACAGCTATGACTTCTATGTTCTGGCATTAAAAGAGCTGAACAAAGAGAACCTGATCGATGCGTATCTCTACTGCGACAGGGCCAGGTATGAGCTCACCTCCTCCCTCAACCAGGCAAAGTTCAAAATTAAAGGCACCAGCTTTCACAGCCTGCGCACCCTCTCCTACTTCTTCAAGCTCTACGGCCTGTATGCCGTCATATTCTCTGCGCTTTCCGTTATTGTATTCGGAGCTTTGATCACCGCCTATTCATCTCTGAGCGTGATGGCTGTGCCCCTCTGGGCCCCCTTCTTTGCCGGCCTCGGCGCCTCCGCCCAGATACTGATGGGAGTGGCGGATGACCTGCGCCGCTATGGCATGGCCTCGCGCTACAAGAGGCTCTGGTACATGGCCCTGCCCCTCCTGGCAATGGTCTTCGGGTACATGGCCTACCTCGTATTCTCTTCGGGATTCATAGCCCTGGATGGCGACGCCCGCAGCCGGGAGTCATCCATTATGTTCATCTGCTTTTTAACCGGCTTTCTCACCAAATGGCTGATAGGCTGGGTCTCCCGCATCTCCCGGGATATTTAAAGAGAAAAAAATTAGCAAGCGCTAGGACCGGCTTGCAGATGCTGCTCGCAAGGTTCAGGTGCTTATTTGATCTGCGCCAAATCCCTTTTTCACCAGTATTTCCTTGATCCTTTGAATGTGGTTGCCCTGCAGCTCGATCAGGCTCTCTTTAACAGTGCCCCCGCAGGCCAGCTTGGATTTGAGATGTGTGCATAGCTCCTGCAGATCGATCTCATGGGGATCAATGCCTTGGATCACTGTCACCTCTTTTCCATACCTGCGCTTCTGGACTTTCACTGCTATCCTCTGCTGCTCCTTGGCAACCTCCTCGCAGATGCAAAGCTCCCTGGGAAGGCCGCAGACAGTACACATTTGAGAACTCATTTGGTGGCAGTTACCTCCGCAATATCCTATCATTAATCCGATTATGCTATTAATATCTAATGGTGCATCAGAGACGACCACCGGCCCCTCATGCACTACTTTTGCCACTTCTCTTCATCTCGTTGAATTTTCTATAGAGTATCTCTCCCAGGAATATCAGCAAAGCCAGCAGCAGCAGAACATCTCTCCGGGAGACCCTCTCCTGCACCGTCCTCTCGGACAGTCTGGAGGCCTCGGCCACCAGGCTGCTCTTCGCCTGCTCCTCTGTGAAGACCTTTCCTCCTCCTGCCATGATCAGTCCTGGGAGATCTGGATTGAAGCCGATGTTCCTGTACTCCAGAGGATAGTTGACTGAAAGGCCATACTGGCCGATGTAATAAATCCCGCTGCTGTTGGGGGTGAAGGTGGCAACATAGCGGCTGTCTCCCACCTTCTCCACATCCGCAGCCACCCCTACCAGGCTGGGACGGGTCTTGCTATTGATGGTTACGGATAGCGGCGTGCCCTGCCATCCATCCTCCGCCTCGACGAGGTCCTGGGAGGGCCTCGGGTCTCCCACAGCCCAGTTGACTGTGGAGGAGATGATCTGCGAGGCGGGGCTGGCATAAAGCGATCCTGCCCAGGCAGCTCCGTCGTCTGTGGACAAGGCCGCCACCCTTCCCAGGCCGTAGCGCCACACTGTCAACACCGGCTTGCCGTCGGCCATTGCCGCCAGGCGCTGGGCACCGGGGCGTGGTGTGACATCGTTAAAGCCGCTGATGCTGGCATTGAAGTCGAGGTCGGCGGTGATGTAGTGGTTCTTGTTCACTATTCCCACGGCATAGGATGTGAGGCTCTCTTCCTCCTGTGTGAGCTCTTCTGACAGCTTCTGCTGAGATGTGGTCAGGGACTCAGGGTAGACGAAGGAGGCGAACTCTGCGCCCGCCTGCGAGGCGAGGCTTCCCAGGTTTCCTGTGTTTCCGGAGAAGGCCTGCACCTGAATGAGGCGGGCTTTGGCATCCATGGCCGAGAGCAGACGCACGGAGCGTGCTACAACATCCTCATACCCCCAGAGGTTTCCGTCGGAGAGCACGATCAGCTCACCCTGGCCGCCGCTGGCGTTGAGCATATCCCAGGCCAGCTTGATGCCGTTATCGAGGTATGTGTCCTCTGTTCCGGATGGACTGAGTGCAGTTATCCTCTCCCTCAACACAGATTCGCCTCTCGAGAGGGGAATTGGGTCGAGGACGTCATAGGCTTTGGTGCCGAATACAACCAGCCCAACATTGTAGTCCCGCAGATGGGGGGACTTGAGAAGCTCCAGCGCCAGGGCCTTTTCATAGTCGAGGAGTGTGGTGCCGTCTTTTGTCCTGGTGGTGAGCAGGGAGAAGGATATATCAAGCACCAGGACCAGTGTCTTGCCGCCCTCAAAGCGGCTGGGAACGGATAGCACAGGCAGTATCTCCTCCAGGCTGGAGTTCCTGTAGCCTCCCAGGTCGAAGGCACTCTGGCCGCCCACCACCACCAGTCCTCCTCCGTCGCGTACATATCCTGCCAGGGGATCGAGCTCTTCGCTGTATCTGATGTTGTCCAGGATCACAGCCTTGTACTCCTCCGGGTCCAGCCTGCCGGGAAGTGCGGGAAGCATTGTCAGCTTGTACAGATCGTTGAGATTGACGGACAGGGGCGAAGCAGCGGATGAGATGAGAAGCACCTGGGGCTTGGGTACGACATAGACTGCCTTGCTGTACTCATCGTTGACGGGCTGGCCGTCCGCTGCAATCGCGGCTCTGAGTATGTGGTTTCCCGTCTCCATGAATGTATGGGATATCTTGATGGAGGCTGTGGTGTTGGCAGCTGCTGTGTCGCTGTAGATCAGACTCTCATCTGCGTAGACGGAGAGCTGGCCGCTGTAGCCCCGTGCCGATCTCACCAGGACCTTGAAGGGATATTCACAGCCCAAAACTGCGGTATTGGTTCCTGATATCTCCACGCCGGCATCATCCTTTTGGGGTGTGAGCTCTATCGCGAATGTGGTGGCATTGGAGGCCCTGGCCAGGGCTACAGCCTCCTCCAGGGGCCGGCCGCTGTTGCTCCAGCCATCGGAGACCAGGAGCAGAGTGCTGCCCGGCTGGCTGTACTGCACAATTCTATCTCCCAGATCTGTGACATCACCTGAGAAGGATCGCACCGGGGCGCCGACCAGGTCGGCGATCCTCGTCGCGACAGAGGGATCGAAGATCTCCATGGACCCGGTTTTATCGTCCAGGATTGTGATGGCGGGCTTCTCCGACCGCTCGGTGTGCTCCTCTACGAAGTATGGATTAGCAGCTGCGGCTATGATCAGGCAGAGAGCAAAAAGCCTCGCAGCGGCAAAGAGCCTGCTCTTGGCCCGTCGCATCACATACCAGATGCCTGGCAGAAGGAGAAGGGCCGCGGCCCAGAGCAGCTCGGGCGCGGCAAAGTACAGGCCGGAGATCATGCCTCTCTCCTCCAGCGCATGACTGCCATCTCCAGCAGAATCGCCATGGCTGCGAGGGCAATGACCCATATGGAGAGGTCCTTCTTCACAACGGTTATGCGGCTGACCTCATGAAACTGGCCGGCTGCCGGGGCTGATGCCCTCTTCAGCGACGACTCCCGCGGGTCGTACATATTGGCGGCCAGGCTTCTGCCCAGAAAGCTGTATATTCCCGCCTCATCCAGCCGCAGGACGCTGGTCGTAAGCGTGGTGGAGGGTGTAGTCACAACCGCTGTCTCTCCCAGGTGAACCGTCTCTCCAGTCTTGCGGTTGGAGTCCTTTACATCAGGCACGTCTGTGATCCAGTTCACGAGATTGTACCAGAATATTGGGTACTCAGGCCTCATATAGAAGTCCGAGTCCATCTCCAGGCCGGTGTAGACCACCAGACCCCGTCCCAGTCTCCAGTAGGAGAGCACAGGAACGCCGTTGGCCTCGACCATCGTGACGGAGCCCTTTCTGGCAGAGGCCTCTGGATAGCTGTACAGTCCGATCTCTTCCATATGCAGCCCCCGGGCAAAGCCCTCCTCCCTCACCCAGAGCACCGCCGGGCCGGATGCTTTGCCGGTTACACGCACTGGCAAAAACTCGGGGCTTTCGCCTCCACCGGATGCTACGAATATCACTTTTCCCCTGTCCAAGTAGCGGTTGAGCTTGCCGTCTGAGGTGGCATTGCCTGCCACCACAATCAGATCATAGCCGCTGTATTCTGCACCTTCTCCGGCTGTATCACCCTCAGTCTGAACCTGCACATTTGGCAGGGATCGCAGGGCAGCGAGGGCGGGGCCTGCCCGGCCCAGATAAAGGACGCGCTTTTCTGTCAGGTCAGGAACATAGAGATAGGCGCGGTTGTCCCAGCCTATGCTGTCATGCACATCGAGGGCGATCTCGTTAACTCCGGGATAGGCGGTGAATGAGATGTAATAGTCGCCGTCGCTTCCGATCTGGGCCGTCCTGCCCTCAGAGCCGCCCGGACCGCGGATGGTGATTGAGGCGGATGCGCCCGGCCCGAAGTTGTGAATTCTTGCGGTGTGGTTGACATATCCCGGTCCAGGCACGTCCCATCCCTCCACCACCGCCAGGTTGTCTCCGCCCTGATAGGCATCTGCGAAGACTATGCTCACCCGGCCACCCGCCTGCATGACCTTGCGCGTCTCCTCCGGATCGTCCCCGGTCCAGCTCACAAAATCAGAGACCAGGAGGATGTGGCCGCCCCCCCCGTCCAGAAGGCTCTCCGCCAGGGCCAGGCCTGCTGAGAGGTCGGCAGAGACTGCATCCGGCCTGGCCAGGCGCAGGGCATCGGCGGCCTCTGCGGCCCCGCCTTCCTGCAGCAGCACGCGTGGGACGGAGGAGGCCTGCACGAGGCTGATCTTCTGGTAGCGCTGCAGGTAGGGAGATATGATCTGCTGGGCCTGGGACCAGCAGGCCTGCATGCTGGCCGAGCTGTCCAGCACCACTACCAGGTGGCTGCCGGCCTGGCCCTCCTCCTCCGTGTAGGGCCCTGCTGCGGCCACCGATAGGGCGCAGAGGACCAGCAGTTGCACCCAGAAAAGAGGATCGTTGATCAGGCGGCTCAGGACTGCAGACCGCTCCGCCTCGCCCTCCCGCAGAAACTGGGTGGAGGAGAAGAGCACCTCCCGGGGCCTGGGGCGTATGAGGTAGATAAGTATCAGAGGAACGGCAGACAGCAGCCCGAGCAGGGCATAGGGATTGCTAAAGGGCATTGCTATGGCCATTTCGCTTGAACTATGAAAAGGTTTGCGCAGGCCATAAATATAATAGGGGCATAACCTCCACGACAGTTCATTTCAAAATGATGCTATCAGTCAATTGAGGTATGAGGTTATGGTCAGCGCCATGGAGATCTATATGCTACTGCCCAAGACCAACTGCAAGAAGTGCGGGCTTCCCACCTGCATGGCTTTTGCCGTGGGCCTGCTGGGCCGGGAGAAGAAGATCGATGAGTGCACTCCTTTGATTGAGGAGAAGAAATACGAGGCCAAGCTCAAGAAGCTGCGGGAGGTCATGGCCCCCCTGGAGAACGCATCCGAGACAGGGCTGATCATACATCCTGAGAAGTGCTTCGGCTGCGGCAACTGCGTGGTGGCCTGTCCTGTCAACGTGGCAGCGGAGCCGACGCGCTGCGGCGTGGGGCTGGGGCCGCAGAGCGATAAAGTGATACTGAAGGTGGAGGACGGAGTGGTGGTCTCCAACAACCTCAAGGAGTGCCGGCGCTTCGGCCCGAACAGGGTACTCTGCAATGCCTGCACAGCGACCTGCCCGAGCAAGGCCATTGAGTTCGTGTGAGTAAATGAGGCGGTGAAAAAATGGCAGCAACAACGGCAACATGCACTGGATGCTCGCTTCTCTGCGATGATATCGAGGTGGCTTTGACTGAAGGCAGGCTCTCCCATGTCAAGAACCTCTGCCGCAAGGGGTACGCCCACTTCCAGTCGGCGTTTACGGAAAGGACTGATCCCGTGATCGATGGAGAGAAGGCCACTTTTGATCAGGCCATATCCAGGGCGGCGGAGATTTTGAAAAATGCCAAAAGCCCCCTGCTCTACGGCTGGTCGAACTGCACTCTAGAAGCGCAGGCAGTGGGCATAAAGCTCGCAGAGAAACTGGGAGCGACCATAGACGATACATCATCATTCTGCCAGGGGATTTTGGTGGAGAGGATACTGGACGGGAGGATTCCCACCTGCACACTGGATGACGTGCGAAATTATGCAGACACCAGCATATTCTGGGGGGCGGACCCATCCAACAGCCATCCCCGCCATCTCTCCCGCTTCTCCTACTATCCCCGGGGGGAGAAGAGGCAGAAGAGCTATGAGGAGGAGAGGACATGCATAGCAGTGGATGTGAGGCGCTCCGCCACGGCTGATATATGCAGCAACTACTACTTCCGGGTGCCCCCGGGCGGCGACGCCGATTTTATGGAGGCTGTGCTGGCGGTGCTGGACGGCAAGATCCCCAAAGTTGCCGATAAGAAGAAGATGATAGAGCTTGGCACCATTCTCAGGAAGACCGAGTACGGTGTCATATTCCCGGGCCTCGGTATGATCTACTCCATGCAGGATAGGATGGAGCTATTTCAGCGCCTGCTGGAACGGCTCAATGAGATCACCACCTTCAAGGTGATTCCAATGGTCGGGCACTACAACATGCGCGGCTTCAATGAGCTATTGCGGGAGAAGACAGGCTTTATCAATCGCGTCTCCTTCCGTGGCGGCTCGGCTGTACACGGCCCGGAGCACGGCGTGATAGCGGCGGCGAAGAGCTGCGACGCGGCACTTGTCATAGGCTCCGATCCCCTATCCGCCCTGCCAATGGCCACAGCGAGGGCGCTGGCGGCTGTTCCCATGATCGTCATAGACCCGCACCGCTCGCTGGCCGCTGATGCTGCCAGAGTGGTCATACCCTCGGCCATATCCGGGCTGGAGGCGGGGGGGACGGCGGTGCGCATGGACGGAGTGAGGCTGAGGTTCGAGCCAATCCTGAAGACGGATCTGCTCACGGACGAGCAGATCCTGACAAAAATCACGGAGGCGATTTAAGTGGCAGGGGAGGTGGCAGTGACCATTGTCACAGTGAGGGATATCTTCCAGGACGAGGCGGGCAGAAAGAGCCGGTTCTCAGACGAGTACAGAAACCTCAGCGCTCGCATAGTCATGGACAGGCAGGACATGGCAGCTCTCGGGGCTCGTGACGGGCAGAGGCTGCTCGTCACGAGCGATCCGGCGAATGGAGAGGGGGCGAGCATAGTTGTGACTGCCAAGACATCAGAGGATGAGGCGCATCCAGGGCTGGCATTCATGTGCAACAGCCCCTGGTCCAATCAGCTGGTTGCTGAGGGCGGGGCGGAGATTCCCGGATTCAAGAGCATCAGGGCCAGGGTTAAGGTCACAGACCAGGATGTGACCCGGATAGATGAGCTATTTTCCAGGATAAAGGGATGAGGAATGGCTGAGAATACTGAGGCGGGCCATCAGTGCAGGCCCCGTGGCCTCATCTCCATATCAGACCTCTCCCGTGAGGAGATATTGCGGCTGCTGGAGAGCGCCGAGGCCTTCCGGGCCAGGAGGGGCAGGCGGGGCGGCCACGGCCGTCCCCTGCAGGGAAAGAGCCTAGCCATGATCTTCGAGAAGCCCTCCACCAGGACGCGAATCTCAATGGAGGTGGCTGCGGCGGAGCTTGGCGGCCATCCCATCTACCTCTCGGCAGGAGAGCTGCAGCTAGGGCGGGGGGAGACGGTGGCAGACACTGCGCGGGTGCTCTCCAGATATGTGCACGGAATCACCGCAAGGGTCTACTCCCACAGCACGGTGGTGCAGCTGGCAGCCAGCGCCACAGTGCCAGTGGTCAATGCCCTCTCCGACTGGGAGCACCCTCTGCAGATTCTGGCAGACCTTCTCACACTTCGCCAGAGGCTGGGCAGGCTGGAGGGGCTGCGCGTGGCCTGGATAGGGGACGGAAACAACGTCTGCAACTCATTGATCCTGGCGTCGGCCATCCTCCGCATGCAGATGGCTGTGGCCTCTCCGCCGGGCTACCAGCCTAAAGCGGAGATACTGGAGCAGGCGGAGAGGCTGGGCGGCCGGCCGCAGGTGGTTATTGAGCCGGCTGCAGCCGCAGAGGGCGCAGATGTGCTTGTCACCGACACATGGGTCTCCATGGGAGACGAGGCAGAGGAGGCGGAGAGGCTGCGGGTCTTCGGGAGCTACCAGGTCAACTCCGAGCTGCTGGGCCTGGCCGGCCGGAGGGCCATCGCCCTGCACTGCCTGCCAGCCCACCGGGGGCAGGAGATCACAGACGAGGTTATGGACGGGCCGCAGTCAGCTGTCTTCGACGAGGCGGAGAACCGGCTGCACACAAGCAAGGCTGTCTTCGCCTGGCTGATGGGTGAGAGGATGGCGGCGGATTGAAAGCGTATCGCAAAGTTCTAGTAGAGAAGGATGCAGTTATGTCGGCAGGCTCCGCCAGTGCGGAGGCATGCGCGGGGGTTGCCAAGTGGCTAAAGGCGCAGGGCTTAGGACCCTGTCACGAAGGTGTTCGCGGGTTCGACTCCCGTCCCCCGCACTATTGATGATTATTTTCAGTATCATACAATATAAATAACTTTACAAGTCTGCCCCTTTTCCTCCTGACCCTGGAGCGACGGTTTTTGAGGGCTCACTGCCGACATATCCAGCTGTACAATTTGGATGATCTGGACTTTACAAAAATGCCCTTTGGACCAAAAAGAATATAAATCATAAATGTTAATTATTTTACATTATAGTTTTAAAGCCTCAAAGGAGTCAGGAGGAAGTATGATTAAAATTGGGATTGAGGCCAGCAGAAATAAACTGCGCTGCGACCTCCTTGAGCATCCAGAAAGGTACTTTTTTATACTGGCCATAGATAGCAATGCCTCTTTATGCATTCGGACCTGCGACAGCCGGGGAGAGAACATCCAGGCACATATAATTGAAGGTCTCTATTTAAGCGAGGACGGTGATCTCCATTCGGTATTCGAAGACGGCATCAATGACGCATTATTTGAAATGCACCACTGGAAGAGCCACTCGTGTATTGGAGATGAATACCCCATCTCCAGACATCTCATGCACACCATCTCGCAAATGCCCGATCTCGCGAACTGGATCATCTCATCAATTCTCGTTAATGGAAAGAACCTGATGTTAAATCCGTTTAGAGAGTAACATATGTGATCTCTCCTGAGAGGGATGTTCTGATTTTTTTCTACATTATTCATCAAATGAGAAGAGCTGAAGAGATCATATCTCAGATAGCTGACTGTTAATATTCTTGAAGTTGTCCAGCAGGACCCTGCCTCGATCAGTGGTCTCATAGAGGACTGTCTTTCCCTGCTTGACCTCGATAAGGTTGTTTTTTATCAGCAGATCTATGTAAGGATCAACTGTTCGAAAATTTAGATTGGCCTGATAGACGATCTTGGTTTTATTGGCTCCATTCTGGCATATATCAAGTATCCTGGAAATTATGACATGCTTGCTTCGTTTCATCATTTCCGTCACCTTGCCCTCTCTGAGTTCAGCCTGTGTTGCTTCCTTTAATTCCAAATTATAAATACGATTTTCTGAGCATTAAAGGCTTAACTAATCTCTAATCCTAAACCTTATTATTAATCTATAATAACTACCATTATTAAACTAGTCTGAAGGGCCAATATATTTAATTTATGCAAATTGATTTTTTAATAAATGAGATGATAGCAGATCTGAATAGCTATTAATAGATTGACGACAGAGCAGATTCTTCAGAGAGGACGGCGCGACGAAAAATGAGAATTCTATCTTGTGCAGAGCTTCCCCGGCTCATACTATGCATTGACCTCTGCCAGATGACAGGGGAGCATCTTCAAAGCCAGCTCAGTTGGAACCCGGTATGCTGCCCTGGCAAAACCCTGGTTTGCGCCTTCAGGATCGATCATATCCGCCGTCTGGCTGCTGCTGCCCTATATTCGGTGAGCTTTGCGGCCTTTCTCAATCATATATTTTGGAGGTTTAATCCATGAGAGCATTATTGCTGCGTTCGCCATCCTTCCTTACAATTTCTGCAATTATGCTATCGGCAGTTCTGATTCAGGCATCCTTATCTGCGGATGATTCATCTCAATATGCGACCTCCGCAGAGTTTGGCAGCAGCACTCAGATCTTCAATGCCGGCTCCGGAACAGTGTTGAGCCATTCCGTCTCCCCGGCTCAGAGCCTCAGCAGAGATGCAGTGTACGGGGTTTATTCCGTAAGCAGCCGCCAGGGTGCCGCTGCCTCCTCCTCGCATATGCAGGTCGACGAGTCCATCGTCTCAGGCAGATCCACATTTAGCGTGGTCTCGGCAGCCAGCTCAGGCGGTAGTCGGATGAGCAGCGCCTGGAAGGACCCTGAGATAGAGATTGAAGAAGAGTACATTGGAACATTTCATATCACAAAAAACTTCACCATTAACGAAAGCAATGTCGTCCGGACAAACGCCGGCATCTGGGATCTCTGCCCTGCCGGCGGCTGCGGGGTCAATCTGACGGGCTACGGCGGCAGAGCTCCACCCAGCGCTGATGATGTCTTTGACTGCCGGAGGTGATGCTTGAGGAGAGCCGGATTGGCCCTCCTCTACCATCGCCTCAAGCCATGGCCAGTCTGATGGGAATGAGAACGCGATCTATCACATAGACTATGCCGTTGCTGAACCTCTCCGACTTGAGTATATAGGCTCCGCCAACGAGGCCCGTCTGGGGATCGACAGCAAGCGAGTCGCCCAGCATGGTCTTGACCGAGCTGGTCACCGTCATGTTGGCGAGGCCCTGAGCGTCAACCACATGGTAGGAGAGAAGGCTGAGCATGCCGCCCTCTTTCTTTTCGATGGCAGCCAGGGAATCCCTGGCATTTCCGAACGCCTCGTCGCTGGGGGCAAAAACTGTAAACGGTCCTGCCGCCAGGCCTTCAATTCCCATCAGGCCCTGGCCGTCCAGCGTCTCTGCAAGGCCGGCTGACTTGACAGCGTCGGCGAACTTGCTGGCGCCCAGGTCCTCCGCTGCCTGCACCACACCCAGCGTGGACTCCATCTCCGGCATGAGTACGGCATCGATCACATAGACGATACCGCTGCCGTAGCTCTGTGATGCGCCGACTGATGCGCCCTTCACCTTCAGGCCGTCTGCGCTATCTATTGTCAGATTCTCTCCTTGAAGTGTTCTGACCGAGGAGAGATCGGAGATGTTCTCTGTGGTCCAGACCACATGATGGCTGAGTATGCTCTTCAGCAGAGTCGCATTCTCCTTGATGGCATCCAGGTCGGATGCGGCTATTGCCTCATCGCTGGGAGCAAAGACAACAAATGATCCTGAGCCTGCAACCAGTACTCCCTCATTGTTCAGGGTGCCGGAGAGGCCAGCGCTCTCCACTGCAGACGAGAATTCGCTAGCTCCTAAAGATGCCAGTGCATCTGCAATGTTCATATCCGCGGACCCGCCGCTCTGCACGTCCTGGGCCGCTGCGCACCCACAAAGTAGTGCTGCTGCCAACAATATCTGCAGCAAAATGCCACTTTTTGCGATCATCACACAAACCTCCACTCATTTGATGAGTTAGTGATGGCCGGACTAAAAGATAAACCTTTGTAAAGATGGCAGCGCTACCCCGCCCCGCCCACCGTTGCCTGCGTGACCAGCAGGTGGGGCGAGCCGTCGCTCACCGGCACGAGCTGCCCGGACTTGCCGCAGCGGCCGCTGTTGAACTTCAGGTCATTGCCAACGGCACTTACGTGCATCAGAGTCTCCAGTATCTTTCCGGAGAGCGACACATCCCGCAGAAGCCTCGTCTTCTCGCCCCTCTCCACCAGATAGCCCCGCTTGGCATTGAACTGGAATACACCCTCCCCTGTGCTCACCTGGCCGCCACGGCTGCCAGCCAGGTAGACTCCGTCGCCCAGCTCCTCGAATAGCTCCTCAGTCTTCCAGTCGCCGTTGGCGATGTAGGTGTTGCTCATGCGCACCACAGGCCGGTCTGTGCCCTCCGCCCGGGCGTTGCGGGGCGTGCCGCCCAGGCGCGCAGCCGTCTCCCGGCTGTTGAGGTAGGAGCTGAGAACGCCTCTGTCCACCAGAACAGTCTCCCTGGAGGCGCTGCCCTCATCGTCAAAGGGATAGTATCCGTTGTACATGAGGCTTGGGTCATCCTTGACTGTGACCGCCTCCGAGCCGATCATGCTCCCAAGCTTGTCATCGAGGCACGAGTCGCCCTCCAAAATGATGTCCCCCTCAGTTGCGTGCCCCACCGCCTCATGCACAAACACCCCTGCCAGCTCCTGATCGAGGATCACCGGGTATGTGCCGCCCCTGGCAGTTTCTGCATCCAGCAGGGCTACGGCGGTTCTGCCCACCTGGCGGGCGACGGCCACCGGATCCTCCCTGTCGAACAGCTCCAGGCCGCCCACTCCTGAGCGCCCCTCACCGTCCGTCTGGTACATCCCATCCCGGTGGGCCACGGCGCTGATGACAAATCCGGTGCGGGCCATATTCGACTCCAGGTCCAGCCCCTCAGAGCTGTAGTAGTGCACAGACAGATGCATCTCGTCATAGGCAGCCTGGGTGGATGTGACCCCCTCAGCCCGAGCCGCAGACTCAATCTCCCTCAGGAAAGAGACCTTCTCCTCCAGCGAGAGGTTCGCTGGATCCTTTTTGACAGGCACATCGATAACTCTCTGCTGAGGAGCCTCGGCTGCAGCGAGGCGCAGGTCCTCCTGCCTGCCGATCTTCCTGGCCATGCGCCTGGCCAGATCTATCTCATCCATGAGGCCGTCCACCCTGTCAGTGGTCACAAACCCCCAGCCTCCGCCGTGGAGAGCCCTGACTGCCGCGCCCTGAAATGGTGCCTGGGCAATCTCCTCCAGCTTGCCGTTGTCCAGCACTATCCTGGTGCGGCTGCCCTTCAGGACGCGAATATCATAAAAATCCATGAAATGCTCCGTTTCAGATGCTCCGTGAGGGAGCGGAGATGCTCTCCGGCAGGCTGATCCCGATCTTCTTGTCGCTGGCAAACCTCTTCAGCTTCTCAATCAGCCTGTTCCTCTGGCCTCCCAGGGCATACTCGAAGACCTCGCTGATGTCCGAGACGGGAATTATCTCGATCTTGTTGCGGAAGGCCTCGTCTATGAGCACGTCACCCATATTGGACTTGGGTATGAGCACAGTCTTGATGCCGGCCTGGGCCGCAGCCTCAATCTTCTGGGTGACGCCTCCGACGGGCATGACATCTCCCCGGACGGAGAGCGAGCCTGTCATGGCCACAGTCTGCTTGACAGGAACACCCTCCATGGCAGATATAACCGCCGTGGCAATGGATATGGAGGCGCTGTCGCCCTCTACTCCTTCATACGTGCCTATGAACTGAATATGCACATCCTTCTTGGTGATATCCTCGCCCAGGAACTTCTTGATGAGCACGGACACATTGGTCACAGCCTCCCTGGCGATCTCCTGCAGCTTGCCGGTGGCAATGATCTTGCCCTCCTCCTTGGACTGGGCCGGGGTGATCTCTGCCATGATGGGCAGTACTATGCCCGAGTCTCCCATGACGGCCAGGCCGTTGACCCTTCCCACCTCGTCTCCGGTGGAGTGGAACATGCTGTAGTCGCGCCGCCTTTCCATGTAGCGGTCGGCGAGCTGCTGCTCTACGGAGCGGGCCATCTTCTTGGCCTGCAGAACGTGGGTGGCATCGGTGAAGCTGGCTCCGCTGGCGCGTGCCACATCACCCGAAACCCTTATCAATCCGCCCAGATCGCGAAGCATGAGTGTGATATGGCCCTTCCTGCCAGACCTTCTCTTTGCCTCCCTCATGATCTCGATCACCGCATCCCTTGTGAAGTGGGGGATCTTTCCGTCCCGCACAATCTCCTGGGCCACGAAACGGATGAGCTTGTTCCTGTTCTCCAGTGTGTCTTCCATTGTGTCTCTCATATAGACTTCGTAACCGTAGCCTTTGATGCGCGAGCGCAGTGCGGGATGCATCCCCTGTACGGCATCCAGGTTTCCGGCTGCGATCATGATGAAGTTGCAGGGCACGGGCTCAGTCCTGACCAGCGCCCCGGAGCTTCTCTCGCTCTGGCCCGTGATGGGATACTCTCCCTCCTGCAGGGCAGTGAGCAGGCTCTGCTGTGACTCAGGTCGCAGCGTATTGACCTCATCTATGAAGAGCACTCCCTTGTGGGCCTTATGAATGGCGCCGCACTCCACCCTCTCGTGAGATGGCGTCTCCAGGCCGCCGGACTGGAATGGATCGTGGCGGACGTCTCCCAGCAGAGCCCCGGCATGAGCCCCGGTGGCATCGACATAAGGAGCCTTTTTCCTGCTGCTGTTGTCCACCAGGAGCTTGGGGACCATGGAGTCCTCCTTGGGGAGCATGTAGCGCAGCGAGAGAAATATCAGAGCAGCGGCGATGATTCCGAAGAGAAGCTGGCCGGTGTAATAGGAATACACAATCAGGGCCATCACTATAAGCATAAGGAACATATTGCGCGTCTGGACCTTCTTTCTGGCCTCCATCTTCTGGGCATCGACGATCTGCTTGCCCCGGCCCGCCGGAACCACCCGCACGCGCGGTGTGTTGTTGTCCTCTGGATTGGAGTAGACCAGCACGTCCTGCAGCTCCTCCACGGGAAGAAGCTCGCTCATGGCTTTTCCCAGCATGGATTTCCCTGTACCGGGCGATCCGATGAGCATGACATGCCTTCTCTGCCGTGCCGCCTTCTTGATCACCTCAACGGCCTCATCCTGGCCTATCACCTGGTCTATGAGGCTTTCAGGCACGGTTATGCTGCTGGTGTCATTGAAATCAATATCGCCAAGCAGCTCATTCGACTCGTCTTCGACAGTCAATTTTTCGGCCCTCATTTCTTCTTTTGAATTACAATGTTCGCTACTATCTTCACTATATCCTTCTTGACTATATATCTGATGCTTTGATCGCATATTCAATTATCCCTTGAAATCCTGTATCATCCTGAGATACTCTTCCAGGAGGCCTTTGGACAGATGGGGTTTGATGTTTTCATGAGCCTGCATGAAGTGCCGCTGAGAGACTGAAATCCTGTCGACTATCAGCTCTTCTCTCCTCATACCGGGCCGGATGTGGTCCCTGAGGGCCAGCATTCCCGCCTCCCGGCAGAGCATCTCCAGGTCTGCCCCGCAGTAGTCTTCCGTCCTTTCCGCCAGCCACTCCGCCGACACGCCTGGATCGACAGCCATACGGGAGAGATAGATCTGCAGAATTCTCTCACGGGCCTGCTTATCCGGCATGGGAATGTAAATCAAACGATCGAAGCGGCCAGGCCGTAGCATGGAGGGGTCCAGAAGATCGGGGCGGTTGGTCGCCGCCACCACCACGACGTCTTTCAGCTCCACCAGGCCGTCGAGCTCTGTCAGAAACTGGCTGACCACCCTCTCTGTGACATGCGACTCTGCGCCGCTGCCCCGCCCGGGCACTATGGAGTCTATTTCATCGAAGAACACCAGGGCCGGCGCCGCCTGCCGGGCCTTTCTGAAGACCTCCCGCACCGCCCGCTCAGACTCGCCCACCCACTTGCTGAGAAGCTCAGGGCCCTTTATGCTGATGAAGTTGACATTGCTCTCCGTGGCCAGAGCCCTGACGAGCAGGGTCTTGCCGGTTCCGGGCAGGCCGTAGAGCAGAATTCCCCTGGGGGGGCGCACTCCCACGGCTGAGAAGGCATCCGGATAGAGGAGCGGCCACTTTACAGCCTCAATCAGGGCCTGCTTTGCCTCCTCCAGCCCGCCCACCTCATCCCAGTGCACCTCAGCCACCTCCACGAAGACCTCCCTCATGGCGGACGGCTCGATCTTCTTTAAGGCCTGATAGAAGTCCTCTCTCGTCACGCGCAGGCTCTCCACCACCTCTGCAGGGATGTCGTCTTTCACATCCAGGTCGGGCAGCACCCTCTCAAGAGTGTGCATGGCCGCCTCTTTGCAGAGGGCATAAAGGTCAGCGCCCACGAAGCCGTGCGTGGCCTCGGCGATCTCCATGAGGTCCAGCGACTCGTCGAGAGGCATGCCCCTGGTATGGACGTAGAGGATCTCCAGACGGCCAGTCTTGCTGGGAATTCCGATCTCAACCTCCCTGTCGAACCTGCCTCCCCGCCGCAGGGCCGGGTCCAGGGCGTTGGGCCGGTTGGTGGCTCCGATCACCACCACCTCTCCCCTCGAGGAGAGGCCGTCCATGAGGGCCAATAGCTGAGCCACCACACGGCGCTCCATGTCTCCCGATACCTCTTCGCGCTTGGGGGCTATGGAATCTATCTCATCTATGAATATGATGGATGGGGCAGCCCTGGCCGCCTCTTCGAATATTTGACGCAGCCTCTCCTCGCTCTCCCCGTAGAACTTGGATACCACCTCCGGGCCGGAGATGGAGACGAAGTTGGCATCGGTCTCGCTGGCTACAGCCCGGGCTATTAGCGTCTTTCCTGTGCCCGGCGGGCCGTGCAGCAGAACGCCGCGGGGAGGATTGATGCCCAAACGGGAGAACAGCTCCGGGTGGCGCAGTGGCACCTCGATCATCTCCCTGATGTCTCTGATCTCCCTGGACAGGCCCCCGATGTCCTCGTAGGAGACATCCCTCGCCATGAGGGCCAGCTCATCCAGGGTCTCGCGGGTTATGCTGATGATGGTTTCATTTGTCACAAGCACCGGGCCGGAGGGGTATGTGCTGACCACTGCCAGGTTGATGCTGCTGTTGATCATCTCCACCCGCAGCACCTCACCCCTGACCACCGCCCGCCCCTCAAGCATGTGCAGCAGGTACTGGGATCCCCCCATGAGCCTTATCTGGCGGTTGGGGGCGACGACGATCTTTCTCGCCGGCCTTGCCTCGGCCCTTGTGACTGATACTTTGCTGTCGATTCCCACACCCAGATTGGCGCGGGTGTTTCCGTCGATGCGGATATAGTCGCTGGGGTCCTCTGGGTTGCCTGGCCAGGCTATGGCATAGATCTTGTCCTTTCCGGTGATCGCCACAACACCGCCGTTCTCCAGGGAGAGAGAGGCCATGCTCGCCGCACTGATGCGGGCCACGCCCTTGCCCGCATCCTTATGATAGGCTTCTGCTACACGAAGTTGAATTTCTGCTTCTGGGCTCATATTAGCCAAGGCTCCACTGCCGGCCGCTTAAATGCACTGCTCCGCGCTCCTCCAGCTTCCGGAGTCTGTCCTCTACCACAATCTCTGGAATCTCCAGCCGCATGGCAAGGTCGTGCCCTTCTGCGTCTCCTGAGAGAAGAGCCGCTAAAATCTCCTCATCGAGCTGGCTGGCCGCCTGGATTCTCACTGCCTGGCAGGCCTTTTGCTTGACTGCCATCTCCTCTGAATCCACCTGGTCCAGCAGGGTGCGGAGCTTACGCCTCTTCTCCTTGAGGGCAGCCAGCTGATCCTTGAGAGAGGTCAGCTCTTGGCTGCAAGGCACCAGCTCCTGGCTGTCGGCGCTCTCCTCGCTTTGGGGGATGTCCTCGCATAGGTAGGCCCGCACGCCGTAGGAATGGGGGGAGAGGGCCACCTCCAGCACCGTCTTTCTTGCTATGCGGAAATACTTCCGCCTTCCCCGGTCCTGATAGCACTCTACGAGGCCTGCCTTCTCCAGCATCTCCAGATGGTCTATGACCGCCTTGGGCCCCACATCCAGCCGCTTGGCCATCTCATTGAAGTAGAAGGGCCGGAAGGAGAGGAGCTGAAGTATCCGCCTCCTGTTTTCATTTCCCAGAATATCCAAGAGCTCAACCGGATCCAATATCATCACTCGTGATCTTTAGTTAAACTTAAGGTTAGTAACAATAGGTTAGATAAACTTTGCGGTGGCGGATAGCCCTCTGTAGAGTCCCGACTGTAGAATCCCGACCGCAAACTACAAATATTCATAACGATTATATAGGTTATTTGCCGCGTCAAAGAGCGGCATAATATGAGGAAAATGCCTGCGGCTTATCTCTGAAGGCCCCAAGAGTTCGAGAGACGCATCTTACCGTAGATGCTCTACGAATTTCAAAAGGCATAAAGCATAAAGAGGTATTGCCAAATTATTCGCAAGGCATAGGAGATGCAGCAGCCAAAAGAGTTAAGGGATACACGCTTTAAGTGGCGTAGTATGCCAAAATCTGCATCATCCGATTTCCCTGTTATGCCGAATGGCGCGGCACCAGGCTCTGGCAGAAGATTGGCAGGCTCGGCATCTGGCGGTGCATCGGGCTCCGGCTGGACGGACACCGTGCAATATATGGTGCTGCGAAGACAATCTGACCAGGCTTGATGTCGAGGTTCGGCCGGGGTCAGGCCCTCACTTCGGTGGTAGGCTCCTCCAGAAAGGGCGCTGTGGATCGGCGCTGGCCCCCCGTAAACTCGATTATGCTGTCCTTCCGAGGTTGGAGTGCCTTCTTCCCTCCCCCATCCTTTTTATTCATCAGATCTGTCAAAAATCGCCCTTCAGTTGAACGCAATCGTCTATATAATTCAATATGGGTCAATATAGAATCATGGCGTGGAAGGGAACAAGTGCGATACGTCTGGCCTCGATGGCGGTGATGATCATGATGGCGGTTCTGCCACCTGCAGCCGCATCGAGTGCCTCCCTCTCCGATCTGCAGGAAGCCATCTCGTCCTTTGACGATCCACGCATGAACGCCCAGGACCTAGCCTTCTATCTGGCCACGCACGGCTTTGATGCCAGGCCCTCAGAAAGCTGGGTGGAGGTCGATTTGGGTGGCAGCATATTCAAGCTCACACCCAACGGCTCCAAGACAGGGCTGTGCGAAATCGAATCCTGAAGAAAACGTGCGGCTGCCGGGATTCGAACCCGGGTTACGGGCTTGGGAAGCCCATGTCATAACCGCTGGACCACAGCCGCTCTGCGCCTGATATGCTGAGACGTTTTTGGTATAAGAATCTTCTTGGCCATGAAAATCTGCCTCATCGCCATTTCCAATCAAAACAGCCTCAGCCCGCCCCTGACAAACTACTCCACCAGATCATCTGTGCTCTCCAGCCAGAAGTCCAGTATGCCCTCTATCTTCGACTCCAGGGCAGGCCCCGCATTCAGGCCTCCATCCTCGCCGAGCCTGACGCTGCGGATGATTGGGCGGCTCACAGGCGAGCCGATCATGGAGACCAGCGTCACCTCCGCCTCCCTGACCCCCTCGATCTCCGCGATCGACCAGGGCGGCGATGACATTGTAGATCTTGCCCACATGGCTGACGGGATTCTTCCCGGCCAGGGTGTCCGGGTGCCCCGGCCCATTCCGCTCCACAACTTCAATTGCTGGAGGAATGGTAATCATAAAAATAGTAGTGTGTAGTTGATTATTAAGATTAATTGCACTTTCTCAGTCAAGTTGAATTCCCGCCAGGCATTGCGCTGCCCTGCATCTCAGCCTCCTGCAATGAGAAGAGCACGACCCGCCCACGCTTCTTAATGACGATCTTATTCTCACGGCCCAGCCATCCTAAAGCGCCGTAGACCTCCTGCCGGGATAGCGAGGTGGCTTTTGCAATGTCGGAGATGTTGCAGGGGCCGTTTTTGTAAAGCGCTCTCCAGACGGCGCCTGCATTTGCTCCGAATACCGATTCAACCGTTGGATCTACCATGTTGATTCACTCTCACCAGGATAATATTCTTTTAGGATAAATAAGATTAGGTGCCCGGCGTCGCCCGCCCGATAGAAAACAGATTGTTGGTTTTTGATCATATTATTATTAATCATGATTCATGCGGGTGATATATCATGGTCAGCCTATTCAAGAAGGATGTCGGGACATCACCAAAGGCCAGAGAGAGAAAGGAGGAGAGGAGGCGGAGAGCGCAGGCAAGAGGGAAGAAGCCCATAAAGATATCAAAAAAAATAATGGCTGCAATGGCATGGGCGTTCGGATCTGCCGACACTCCCCGCCGTCCGGATGGACAGACTATCTTTACAGCCTCAACCTTTGTTATATTGCGGCAAACAGTACCGGCAGCCGTTGTATCCACGCCGCAATGCCAGCTCGAGATCGTCGTATGGAACTTTATGCCGTCCGCTGATCTTCTTTGCCCACTTGCAGGTGGGGAGATGCAATTCCAGACTCTCTGGATTGCTGTTGGCGATATAAGCCGGAGTGCCTACGGTCCTGGCAACCAGGCTCACCCGCCCGGTAGTCTGTCCGTTCACCCGCTGCTCAATCATCACCGGGTAAACCTCACCCGGTCGTGCACCCGCCGGCAGCTTCACCTCGACCCGCACAAGTGTATTCTCTTTTGATTTGAGCTTGATTTTCGTAATCGAGGCCGTATTGCCTGTAAGCATAGAAACCTGACTTACCATTCCTCCCTCAGACTCCCAGACACGGTTAAGCCCGGCCGAAACCTCTCCTTCGAGATACCGAGACGGAACCTTCAGCCTGACCTCTCCACCTGCCGGCGCAGAAGAGCAGTCTATGTAGAGAGCACCTATTGACGGCCCGGCAATGCCTGCAAAATAAAACTCAGCGCTGGTGGTGCTGTCTGGAAGCATATCCTTGACGATCTCGTTCTTCCAGGCAAGGTTGTCTTCCCACCTCACTTTATCGACATCCTCTTGCAGTATTGGGTCCTCCGGATGGCTGACGGTAGCAAACAGGCAGAAGTGGCCGGGTTCGACCGGATTTTCAGTGGGAGACGGCGGGATCCATTCGAAGGCGGTGATGGCCTCTCCATCGACTGCCCCGCGCGCAGGCACCGTAATCTTCCGGCTGTTGCCTACCACACCGTCCACCATAATGCCGTCCGTCTTCCAGTGTGGCTTTGTGAGGTTTGTGCCTGGGTTTGCCCAGTAAAGCTTTACAGTGGCATTGTCGGCAGCTTTTGATCCGCGGTTATGCACTCGCACGAAAACGTAGTTCGTCTGGCCGTACTCGGGATTTGGTGCAGGTGGAAGCGTGGGATCGCCGACGAGGTTTGTCCATATGTCCGGCGATCGATAGAGACATCCAGTAGACGGCGGTATGCCGTCGTCCGCAGAGTTGTCCTTGATGTAGACATCAACGAAGTCGAGACCTGCCGTCACTGCTAAGGCGAAGTCCTGCTTCTGATTGACCCCGGGCATGGCAGCCGTCGGAACATTGATGCCTGTAACGCGGACGGTGTAGCTTCCGATCTGCGGGGTGTTGAGGACGACCTGCTGAACATTGTTATTGGCGGGGTTTCCCTGAGTTGTCGTTCCGTCCGGAGCAATGACCGAGAGTCGAAGCTGATTGACAAGGCCTCCCGCAGCCGGAGTGCTCTGATAGTCAGTCCACACAAGTGTTGCTCGGAAGGGGACGGCAGCATTGACTACAGCGAAGGCGTAGTCCCTCTGGTCTCCAGTGCCCACTGCATCGGCAGCAGAAGCATAAAATTCCAGCTTTGATGGATAGGCAGGGAAAAGAGACAGAGCGAGGTTGACGCGGCCCCAGCCCTCGTCGTTGTTCGGAACTGCGCCAACCTCAGGCGGAGCGTATTGGCCTGCCATGGGCATAGCACCGTGGATCAGTATAGCTTTAATCAAAGCTGCCGGCGGGCTGGCGATGAGACAGGCGCTTTGCAGGTACTGGCGAATAAGGGCAACTGTTCCGGCAGTGATCGGAGTTGCCATGCTTGTTCCGCCCATGAACATATAAAAGTTTCTGCGGGCGTCACCGGCAGGCAGCAGCCCCCATCCATGCTCGCTGGCAAGGCTGGAGCGCACCGAAAGGATATTTGTACCTGGGGCCACTACATCAGGCTTGATCCTGCCGTCATCCGTCGGACCCCTGCTGCTGAAAGCCGCCATGCCCTCCGGATCATCGGAAACGTGATCGGCGCTTATCGGCAATGCCGGAAAGTCCGCCAGCCAGGAACCCGTTCCATAGGGAATGTCATAACCTGGTGCTGGGACCGATCCGCTAGGGCGGTTGTTTTCAGAGGCTCCAACGGTGATGCAGTTTTTGGCCGCTGCCTGTACACTCAGGGAATCCGAATCGATCACACCATTGCTGTTGCCATCCCTCCCATCATTGCCCGCGGCAAAGAGGATAAGCGCATCTTTGTGGTTCCAGGAAAACTCGTCGATATCCTGGCTTTCCGCAGTATACTGCCCATAGATCAGATTTCCTGATCCGTCCTCGCAACCACCCCAACTATTGCTAAAGATCCTCGCGCCATCGTTATAGGACTGCAGAAAGAGATCATTGAGATCGTCCGGGATTCCCACGAGGTAATAGCCGTCCGCCAACTGCCATTCGTAGGCCGGCTTGACATTCAGGTACTGCTCAACTGCCTGGAAGACGAGCCTGGCATTGTAAGCCATCCCTCGTATACCGCCGCCAGACCGCGTTCCGTTTCCCAGCACGGATCCGGCTACATGAGTGCCATGACCGCTCTCCAGATCCGCAGCGCCGTCATCCCAACTGGCGTTATCCAAGAAGGAATGAAGAGATGCTGGGATCACCCAGCTTCGGATTGTGACAATCCTGCCCTCGAAATCATCGTGCATTGTAGCATCGTTGATTCCGGAATCCAGGCCGGTATCAGCCACAGCAACGATTTGGCCCTCGCCGTCAAGGCCGTGATGGTTCCAGACTGGCTGCACGCCTATGATGCCTGAAGCTACGTCATTCATCAGTTTGGGAACAACATAGGGCTCAATCCACTGTACGCCTGGCAGGACAGCCAGGGCTGCAATCCGGGTGGGATCCAGAGATATGCGCAAAGCCCCTTTCTCGACTGATAGGACACTGCCGCCAAGGCTTTCTACCTGCCTTTGGATCTCTGCAGCGTCACCTGCCTTGTGGAGAAGGACGCGCAGGTTGCCAAACAGGCTGGGCTTGAATGCCCCAGGCGATATCGCCGCATTGGCGAGGTCTGCCAGGCCAACTTTGCCGCGAACGCCCATCAGCAGGGGGCTGATCTTATAAGCAGGCTGATAGAGGCCAATATATCGAATGAAATCAAGCCTGGATACCTGGTCTTTTGTCTTTGGGCTCATCCGAACCATAAAGGCGTTGTCCGGAACATAATCGCCTATTGTTCCTCCCAGCTCCTGGATTGCGTCAATCCATTCCTGTTTTGCTGGGCCGACGAACTGAACGATCCAGTAGTTTTCTTCAGTTGGAACCAATTCCGCATCGTGAAGGCTCAGCGCCTTTGGCCCGACTGGAACCTCAACTGCAGGGTCAAACTCGATAGACCGCAGCTTGATTACACTTGAGGCAACCGGCTCCAGAGAAAATCCTTGATCAGTGAGATTCTTAGCTTGCACCTCATTTACCTCAGCGAGAATGCTACCGGGGTAAGCTGCAAGCACTCGAGAGACGGCCGCCTCCGCCTGGCTGCGTCTGTCTTTATTGCTTTCATCAACGAAAACCATAACCTGTTTTATGGCCATTTTATTTTCACCTCTTGCATTTTCTAATCTTAAACAATACAGATATCCGCATGCTTGCATCCAGTCTAACTATAGATTTATTCGACCATAAAAAAACCAAATATATCTTCCAGTTGATACCTTTTAAATATTTCGTTTAAAGATAGAGTCGGCAGTCTACCTTAACTAAGTTTATATGCCTTCATCTCATAACGGTCGTGTACTCATATCATTGACAAGGCGCCCTGAATGTCATCAATTCTTTGATCGTCCAGATGTGATCGACGAGTCCTTCAGCCATCGCAGGAGTACGATGCATCCATCTCTTTCTACCTTGATTAACCTCTAACCGTAGTGACTTATGGGGCTTGACGAAATTATACCAGTCTTGGAAGAAGTCCAGAGCATGAGTATGCCTTCTGCGGATCTTGCTGCAATTCATGCTTTTGCGCACGAACCTTGCCAGAGAATTGCGAATTGTGAGATTTATCCGCTCAACATACGCAGTATTGAT
>JAGPMN010000026.1:13835-26630 GCA_018052825.1 Methanothrix sp. | reverse complement strand
CTGGCTGGTGGAGGAGGGCCTCTTCGATGAAGAGGTCCCCACTGAAAATCTCTACTTTCAGTTCGCAGCAGAGTATCCGCCCAAATCAGGCCGTCACCTCTCAGTCATTCAGCCCAAAGGCCATGAGGATATGGTGGTGGTATTCAGCAGGATCAGGCTCGCCGATGTGCATCAAGAGGCCATCTCCGCAATGCCACTCAAATCCAGGGAGCGCCTGCTCTGGCAGATGCGCTACGACCTGCTCTTTCGCGATTGCAGCTTTGAGATGGAGCCTAGGGGCGGGCCCCTGCAGAGCATACGCTTTACCAGGGAGATCTACTACGACGGCCTGACCAAGAACAAGCTCATGGAGGTCATCGCCGAGAACTTCAAATGCGAACTTTATGTGGTCTGGAAGTTCCAGGAGGTCTTCGGGGAGGGGCAGGCCAGCCGTGTCACCGGCCCGCCTGAGCCCATGTATTCCTAAAATGAATATCCGTCTTTCATCCCTTCGAATGCCTGCTATTTCAAGCCCCGGATATCTCGTATGTCATTGTGACGCTGGCTGTGACCTCCATCCTGCCCGGCTGAATTGGCGTTGTGGCGGCATCGTACATCACGCCCCCGGCAGCCGGCGCAGCTCTCACATAACCGTAGCTCTCTGAGATCTCCAGGATCCTGCCCAGATTCACTCCAGCCGCCTTTGCGGCCACAGCGGCCTTGCGGCTGGCATCCTGTATGGCCAGGGCCAGGGCCTGATCCTTCTGGGGGCCAGGGTCCTGAATGTCGAATGAGATATCCTGGATGGTATTTGACCCGGCTGAGATCGCAGTGTCGAGCACCCGGCCCACGTCGGCCGTATCGTTCAGGTTTACTGTGACAGTATTGGAGGCCACGAATATCGGAGCCTTCTTTGTATTTCTGTCACCGGCTGAGAGATCCTCCCGCACAGTGCCCAGGCTGTAGCCGCTGGTCTGAATATCGCTTTCGGCAATTCCAGCGCCGAGCAGTGCGGATATGGTCCTGTTCATGAGCTGGGCGTTTTCAGCAGCCGCTCTGGCCGCGCTGGCATCCTGCGTCTCCACCCCCAGCACAACCACCACCCTGTCCGGAGGCGCAGTGACTATGCCCTCTCCCTGCATGATAAGCCTGGAGATATCGCTATTGCTTCCATCCTCGGCTGATGCCACAAGTGCGGCCGCCAGGAGGACTGTCAATCCCAAAAGGACTGAGTTTATGCCAATGATCCTCATTAACATCCCCACATTTGAAATACTCTGAACTGCTTTATAAGTTATCCTGCGAGGATGAGATGGATGACGGACGATAGGACTGAGAAGGACATAACTGATACGATGGGCGAATTTTCTGTTCTCATCGGGGGTATCGCCGGAGACGGCATAAACGAAGCCGGTCTCTCTGTAAGCCGCATGCTATCGCGTCTGGGATACTGCATCTACATGTACTACGACTATCCCTCTCTCATCCGGGGAGGCCACAACTACTCCCTAGTCAGGGCCAGCAGGAAGAGCATAGCCGCCCACAGCGACAGAATCGATGTCATGATAGCCCTCAACCAGGAGACAGTGGAGAAGCACAGGGGCCGGCTCAAGGAAACCTCCTTTGTGATATATGACGCAGATAAGGTGGATGGAGCTGGCCTGACAGGTTGCGGCATTGCAGTCAGTGGAATACTCGAGGAGGCAGGGGCCCTGCCGGTGATGAAGAACACCTGCATACTGGGCGGCTTTGCCAGGGCGGTTGGCATCGACTGGTCCGTCCTGGAGGAGGTTCTGAGAAAGCACATCCCAAAGAGGCTGGAGCAGAACCTGCTGGTGGCCAGGCGGGGCTACGACCAGGCAGATTCCTTCTGCACCCTGCCAAAAAATCCCATTCTGGCGCAGGGCAGGCTGCATAGCCCCGCAAGCCCAATTCTCTCCGGCAACCAGGCCATCGGCCTGGGCCTCATTAAGGCGGGCCTCGGCGCATACGTGGCCTATCCCATGACTCCGTCCTCCAGCCTTCTCGACTTTATGGCCCGCCAGGCGGGGCGGTTCGGGCTCGCTGTGATCCACCCGGAAAATGAGATAGCAGTGATGCTCATGGCCGAGGGATTCGCCTATGCAGGCGTGAAAGCAGCCGTGGGGACCTCTGGAGGAGGCTTCTGCCTGATGGCCGAGGGGCTATCTCTCTCAGGCATGGCCGAGCTGCCTGTGGTTGTGGTCATGGCCCAGAGGGCAGGGCCCTCCACTGGCCTGCCCACATATACAGCTCAGTCCGATCTCAACTTCATAGCCAGCGCCGGCCAGGGCGAGTTTCCCAGGTTCGTGGTGGCACCGGGAGACGCCGCCCAGGCCTACTACTGGTCAGGCGTGGCCCTGAACCTGGCCTGGCGGTATCAGGTTCCGTCGTTCATACTGACAGATAAGACGCTGAGCGAGAGCCAGTACAGCTTCGAGCGGGGGGCGGCAGGCGAGCCAGTCGAAGCCTCCCCTCTGCTCTGGGACGGCAGGGGGGAGTTCATGCGCTACAGGTACACAGAAAACGGCGTCTCACCCCTTGCATTTCCGCCGGTAAAGGGTCAGGCGGTCAAGACGGACAGCTACATGCATGATGAAAAGGGCATCACCACTGAGGATGCGTCCATCACCAGGCAGATGGCAGACAAGAGGCTGCAGAAGGGCCGCTCTCTGGCTGCGGAGCTGGAGGGATATGAGACAGTCCAAACCTCTTCACTTCACCCCTCCCGTACGGCTCTGCTCTGCTGGGGCTCCAATCAGGGCGTCTGCCGGGAGGCGGGGGAGAGGCTCGGCCTTTCCGTCATATCCGTTCTGGTCCTGCAGCCCTTTCCGGAGAGGAGGCTCAAGGAGGCCCTCGATGGGGTGGACAGGCTGATAGCCGTAGAGTGCAATGCCACCGGCCAGCTGGCCTCTCTGGTGGAATCATTCGGCATCCCTGTATCGGATAGGATATTGAAGTACGACGGGAGGCCTTTTTCCATCGAGGGCCTACTCTCCGAGCTCGGGAGGGTACTGGCATGAACCCGAAGGAGCTTTCCACCACGGCTAAGAACACCTGGTGTCCGGGATGCGGCAACTTCTCCATTCTCAATGCAGTAAGATCTGTTCTGGCGGATCTGGACGGAGAGGGCTATCCTGTTGAGAAGACAGTGCTCGTCTCTGGCATCGGCTGCCATGCCAAGATCGCGGACTACCTCAATGTGAACAGCTTCTATTCCATTCACGGCCGGACGATTCCAGTGGCCACGGCAATCAAGGTCGCAAACCCGGACATCAATGTGATCTGCTTCTCCGGGGATGGAGACAGCCTGGCAGAGGGGCTGGACCACCTCATATTCGCGGCCAAGAGGAACATCGACATCACCCTCGTACTGCATGACAACCGGGTTTACAGCCTGACCACCGGACAGTATACCCCCACATCTCCCACGGGCTTCAAGGGCAGGTCCACCCCTGATGGGTCGGTCGAGCACCCCATCAATCCGGTGGAGCTGATGCTGGATGCGGGTGCGACATATATCGCCCGGGGCTACAGCCACGGAATAGAGCAGCTTCAGATGCTGATCAGGGATGCAGTGCTGCACAGGGGATTCTCCTTCCTCGATGTCCTGCAGGTCTGCGTCTCCTACAACAACCTCTACGAGAGCTACAACAAATGGACCTACACCGTAAAGGGAAATGATACTGCAAGCCAGCAAGAGGCCCGGCGCATCATCAGCTCCTGGAACTATGACCGCTCCGACGTGCCTATACCCCTGGGCTGCTTCTATCGGGTGGACTCCCCTCGCTTCGATCAGCACTTCTCACTTGTGCGGCCGGATGTGGCTGAGAGGGAGCGCAGGATCGACGATCTGCTGGAAAATTTCATCTAGGATGGGATCTTACCGATATGGGGTGAATTAATACATGGACAAGTACGTCTGCAAGATCTGCGGATACATTTATGATCCGGAGAAGGGCGACCCCGCCTCAGGAGTTGCACCGGGAACGGCCTTTGATAGCCTGCCTGAGGACTGGACATGCCCTGAGTGCGGGGTCGGCAAAGAGCAGTTTGAGAAGGTTCAATGAAAGAGGCATCGTTGGCGGATTGTCATGATCAGCGAAAGAATGGCGGAAGCCTTGAATGTTCAGGCTAATCGAGAGCTGTACTCCTCATATCTCTATCTCTCCATGTCTTATTACTTCGAGTCCGGGTCCATGAAGGGCTTCGCGCACTGGATGAGGTGTCAAGCAGGCGAGGAGCTGGTGCACACCATGAAGATGCTCGACTATATAGCCGGCCGGGGCGGCAGGGCCAGGATGCTGGCCGTGGAGGCCCCTCAGTCGGAGTGGGGCTCGCCGCTGCAGGCCTTCCAGCATGTCTGGGAGCACGAGCGGGCTGTGACCGGCCTCATCCATTCACTCGTAAAGGTGGCGCAGGCTGAGAAGGATGAGCAGGCTCTCGCCTTCTTGCAGTGGTATGTGAGCGAGCAGGTGGAGGAGGAGGACTCCTCGGACAAGGTCCTCAATCTGGTCTCGGCTGCTGGCAATGACCCGGAGGCACTGGCCGCGGCGGACAGGAGGCTCGGGGAGCGGAGGTTCAGGCTCCCGCAGGGGTTCGAGATGTTTCCTGGAGAGGGGGTATGAAATGAGAGCTGTCGAGATCTCAGCTCATCATTATCCATGAAATTGCACCGCCTCTCCGGAGAGGATCACAGCTCTTGCCCGACGATGCTTTTAGCCACGAAATTCAGTAAGACTGCGATATCCTCTGTGGTGATGATCTCGGCAAGCCCCCGATCGAACAATATGGTCACTTCAGGCGGTAGCTCTTCATCACCGTTCCAAAAAATTATCCTGATGCGAACTTCAGGAAAGGTAACCAGCTCCACTGAGGCATCGCCTCCCTCTACAGGCTGGCCCCCAAAACGCTCCATCAGATCCTTTAACAGGCCGTCGGGATCTCTTTTTAGGCTTTCCTCTAGCGGCCTGAGTGTGCTGTCCTTAAATGCCGGATAAAAGCTCTGTCCGCCCCAGACCTCTTTGAAAGAGATCCACTCTCCCTTCTGTTTATAGCCATGCTTTAAGATGCCGGTGAGGTAGTGAAGGATGAGTATGGCCGCATCTTCACTTGCTGCAGCGCCGGACGGTTTCAACTGGACGACCCTGTCGGTTACATTTACTTCATAAATATCATTTAATAGTTTGACATTGTATCTTGGAGACGAAGACAGCACTGCAATCTCATTCCATGCCTTGCCAAGTGCGATCTCGTATGCCATGATATCACATTTGGATCTCTCTACAATGAAGATAAATAGAACGGATGATAACTGTGAAGAGAATTATTAGAGCGGCAGTCCGCCAATCTCTTCTCCTGTTTCTATCCGTTCATCCAGATCACTGCCATCTGCTCTAGAGCATCACCGGCTGGTCTTGCGGATTTACGATGTGCCAGCGGTTGTCGTCCCTGCCGTTGCCTGATGTGAACCCGGCCTCTTTATCCCCGGAGTAGAGGTAGAGGGGCCAGCCCTTGTAGGTTGTCTGATTGAGTCCATCGGCCCTGGTTATGGTGGCAAAGTCCACAGCCTTCAGGCTATCAGGGACGGTTATGACGCCTGCATAAAAGGGCGGCCACTTCGCCGCGCACTCGCCTGTGCAGGTGCTGGCACCGTCTCCACCGGCATCATCCGAGAAGTAGTAGAGGGTGTAGCCGCTCTGGTTTACGAGCAACGTGCCCAGGAATTTATCCGCCGAGACGTTGATCGAATAATTCTCAGCTAAAGCCGGCGTATAGAAGATCGACAGGGCAAGAAAGACAAGCAGGATCCTGCGGTTTATAGACATGAATCTCACCTGAGTCTCCTTGATCCGCCTGGCTAATAAGGATTTGCCATGATAGAGTGGCAGGGAGCGGCGTCCGCCCCTCCCCCTCTCCGCCCTACCTTCTAGCCGCCATCTCCAGCAGCTTGACAGCCTGGGCCCCGGCCTCCAGTATCTCCAGGTTCTTTGGAATGAGCCTGGGCTTCTTGGCGAATGTCACACGGAAGGCGTCTCCATAAGCCTCGCGTGGCAGGCCGAGGCCTCCGGCCTGCATGAGGGCCCCGAACATGGCTGTGTTGGCAGCCTGAACTGCTCCCTTCTCAGTTGCTATCTCCGTGGCAGGCACGGATATGGCCTTCACACCTTCCGGAGCCTGGAAATGGCCGCAGAGGGAGTCATAGAGTATCACACCCCCCTTCTTGACTGTGGCGGCGAACCTCTCCAGCGATGGCCGGTTGAAGGCCACCAGCACATCGGGATGGTCGACCACAGGCGAGCCGATGGGCTGGCCTGAGATTGTCACAGAGCAGTTGGATGTGCCGCCCCTCTGCTCCGGCCCGTATTCAGGATAGTAGGAGACAAACCGGCCGCAGCCGAAGGCTGTCTGGACTAGGGCTAGGCCCATGCTGAGAACCCCCTGCCCTCCGAAGCCGGCGATCTTGACGCCCTTTGTGGCAAACTCCGGATCCTTGATGGCTTCTATGCATACCCCCCTCTGGCAGCCGAATATCCTGTCCAGTGACTCCCTCGAAAAGTCGCTCTTAGCCCTGGCGATGGGCTCGGCCCCCTCAGACCGGTCCCGGAACCTCTTTAAGGGAAACTCCTTTTCCATCTGCTCGTTGAGAAAAGCCGTTATGCCCTTCACATCCATCCTGAGTATGGTTGGGCAGGGCGAGAGCAGCTCCACAAAGGCATAGCCCTTCCTGTCCCTCTGAATATCCAGGGCGCGCCTCACCGCCCTGCGAGCCTTGCGGATGTGCTCTATGTCCGAGAGGGATGCCCTCTCAATGAACACCGGGGCCTTGAGCGTGTCCAGGATCTCGCAGATGTGAATGGGATATCCCTGCTCCCTGGGATTGCGCCCGGCTGGAGTTGTGGCTGTGACCTCGCCGACAAGTGTGGTTGGGGCCATCTGGCCGCCGGTCATGCCGTAGACGCTGTTGTTGATGAAGAACACTGCCATCTTCTCTCCCCGGTTGGCTGCCTGAATGGTTTCATTGAGGCCGATGGATGCCAGGTCTCCATCTCCCTGATAGGATATGACTATGGAGTCGTCCTCCGCCCGTGAGATGGCTGTGGCAATGGCCGGCGCCCGGCCGTGTGCAGCCTGTACATGCCCGCAGTCCAGATAGTAGTAGGCGAAGACTGCGCAGCCCACAGGGCTTATCACCACGCACCTATCCTGTATTCCCAGGTCGGCCATCGCCTCGCCGATGAGCTTGTGCAGTATGCCGTGCCCGCAGCCAGGGCAGTAGTGGGTGGCAGTGGGAGCAGCCCCTCCCTTCCTCGGAAAGGTGGCATACATTCCCGGATGCCCGCCGATAACCTTCTCCTTTGCCGCCATT
The DNA here is from genome assembly GCA_018052825.1 of Methanothrix sp. GTDB lineage: Archaea > Halobacteriota > Methanosarcinia > Methanotrichales > Methanotrichaceae > Methanothrix. The sequence continues at coordinate 19,264 of JAGPMN010000026.1, read as the reverse complement.
CTAGGCCACCTCCCTGACCTTCTCCAGAATTCTCTCCTCCTGAATCAAGTTCCCTCCCATGCGGCTGACCAGCTCCACACTGCACCCTCCGCTGTGAAGGAATATATCGTCTCTCATCTGCCCGGCGCTCATCTCCACTGATATGAACTTGCAGCCGCGCCCGGCCAGGACCTTCAGGCCATTTTCAGGGAAGGGGAAGAGGCTTGTTGGCCGGAAGAGGCCTGCTTTGATGCCCTCCTTCCTGGCCGCATCCACTGCGGAGCGGGCGATCCTGCTGCTTATGCCGTAGGAGACCAGGACGACCCCGGCATCCTCAAGCCGGTATCCATCCCAGCTCTGCTCGCTCTCAACTATCCTCCTGTACTTCTCCTGCAGCTTATAATTGTGCCTTTCCATCTCATCGAAGTCGAGCATTATGGATGAGACCAGATTTCCCCGCGTTTCAGCCCGGCCGGCCACCGCCCAGCTGGTATCGATCTCCGGAGCTATCGCCCTCTCCGGAAAGTGGAGGGGCTCAACCATATGACCGAGAACTCCATCCGCCATGATCACCACGGAATTTCGGTACTTGAAGGCCAGATCAAAGCCTCTGGCCGTGAAGTCGCACATCTCCTGCACGCTGGCTGGGGCGAGAACGATGTTATGATAGCAGCCGTGCCCTCCGCCCTTGCAGGCCTGATTGTAGTCGGACTGCTCCGGTCCGATGTTGCCCAGCCCGGGCCCCGCCCGGCAGATGTCGACTATGACGCAGGGCAGCTCAGCTCCCGCGATGTAGGTGATCCCCTCCTGCTTGAGACTCATTCCTGGCCCGGAGGAAGCAGCAAGGACGCGGTGTCCTGCTGCAGCAGCTCCGTAGACCATGTTGATGGTAGCCTCCTCTGACTCGGCCTGCACGAACTTGCGGCCCACCATGGGGAAGAAGCGGGAGGCCTCATGCAATATCTCGCTGGCAGGGGTTATGGGATAGCCGAAGAAGCAATCGCAGCCCGCATAGAGGGCTCCCACCACCACGGCCGTATTCCCGGCAACAAGTTGCGATGCCATCTTCAGCTCTCCCCTTTGTCGTTAATCCTAGCCTTCTGCGGGATGTGGACCTCGATGGCCAGGGGCTCGGGGCAGGTATAGTAGCAGGCACCGCAGCCGATGCATCCGTCTCCGGCGTAGAGAACATAATGATAGCCGCGTGCGTTCAGCACACCGCCCATCTTCAGGACATCGGACGGGCAGGCCTCGATGCACCTCTCGCATGCCTTGCACTCCAGGCTATTGATGAGGGGATATGGCTTATCCTTGTCCCTGATCTCCACCCTGCGGATCTTGCCGCTGATGGTCTTGGGAAGCTCATCCACGAATTCCACAATCCTCGGGTACTTATAGGGGGCTGTGACGCTCTTTACATGGTCTTGCAGCTCCTTTTTCAGCTCCTCAGAGGGGGCGTAGCCCTTTGTCAGGACAACAGTCGCCTTGACCACCTGGCCGCGGATGGGGTCCGGAACTCCGGTGATGGCCACCTCCAGGACAGCCGGGTGGGACATGAGTGCGCTCTCCACCTCAAAGGGACCAACCCGGTAGCCTGAACTCTTGATCATGTCGTCCGTCCGGCCTATGAACCAGAAGAACCCCTCCTCATCCCTCCAGGCGGTGTCTCCGGTGTGATAGTAATCGTCATGCCAGGTGTTGCGGGTCTTGTCCGGATCAAGGTGATAATCGGTGAACAGGCCGGTGGGCTTTCCCCTGTCGGTCTTGATGACGATCTCTCCCTCCTCCCCAACCTCGCAGACCCTGTCGTTCCTGTCCACCAGGACGATATCAAATCCCGGGGCGGGCCTGCCCATGGACCCGGGCTTTGGATTCATCCAGGGGTAGTTGGCTATGCAGACCACAGTCTCAGTCTGGCCGTAGCCCTCCATGAGCCGCAGGCCTGTGGTCTTGAGGAAGCTCTCGTAGACGGAAGGATTGAGAGGCTCGCCTGCGGTGACGGCGTACTTGAGCCGGGAGAAGTCGAATCTGGACATGTCGCTTTTGATCATGAACCTGAATATTGTGGGCGGGGCGCAGAATGTGGTGACCCCGTACCTGCCCATCTCGTCCATCATCCTTCCGGCATCGAAGCGGTCGTAGTCGTAGACGAAGACCGCAGAGCCGGCTATCCACTGCCCGTATATCTTGCCCCATGCGCACTTGGCCCAGCCGGTATCGGCCACTGTGTAGTGCAGGCCATCGTCCTCCACATTCTGCCAGTACTTGGCTGTGAGGATATGGGCCAGGGGATATGTCTGGTCGTGCTTGACCATCTTGGGGTAGCCGGTGGTGCCGGAGGTGAAGTAGGCGAGGATTATATCATTATTTTGAGTGGCCCCCTCCCCCCGGGGCCTGGGGAAGTCAGGTGATGCATCATCAAGCTCGGCATCGAAGTTGATCCAGCCCTCTCGCTTTACATCATTATCTCCCACGAGGGCTTTGACGAGGGGGATATTTCCGAGCTGCTGGTGGGCGGCATCGAACTCGTCAGGCACACCGTTCTCGGCTATGCATACGATCATCTTCAGGTCTGCCTTCTTGATGCGGTAGACGAAGTCCTTGCTCTTCATCATATGCGTTGAGGGAATGGATATGGCCCCGATCTTGTTCAGTCCCACCATGCAGACCCAGAACTCCCAGCGGCTCTTGAGGGTGAGCATGACGGTGTCGCCTTTGCGGATGCCGTATTTGCTAAAGAGGCTGGCAGCCTTGTCGCTCAATGTCTTCAGATCTTTGAATGTGATGATCTTCTCCTCGCCACGGTCATTGCACCAGACCAGAGCGCGCTTCTCCGGGCATTCTGCTGCATAGACGTCGACCACATCGTATGCGAAATTGAAGTTCTCGGGCACGATGAGCTTCAAGTTCTCCTTGAAATCCTCGTATGATTTGAAATCAACGCGGGAGACGAACCTGGATAGTAATGATGTCATTTATGAATCCTCTTTTCTCACATAACCATGGCCAGCAGCTTGACAGGCCTATCATTTAAAGCTTCCATGTAGTGTTTGTAGGACGAATCGAAGAATATGGAGTCGCCTTCTTCGAGCACTATATCATTGTCCTTTATGGTGATCTTGAGCGTCCCGTCCAGAACGTAATCAAACTCCTGCCCCGGATGGCTGTAGAATTGGGGGCTACCCTTCCTGGGGTCGATGGTGACGATAAAAGGCTCTGCCTTTTTACGGGCGAACTTATTGGCCAGGCTCTGGTAGTGGTACTGCTTTCTTCTCTCTACCTCCACCGCCTCGCCCTTCCTGGTAACTGTGAAGATGCTCATCTTGGACTCTTCGCCTGTGAGCAGCAGGCCGGTGTCAACATTGAGTCTCCGCGCAATGCCTATAAGAATGCTGGCGGGCATGTCCAGCTTTCCCTCTTCATAGCAGTTGTAGGTCTCTACAGGCACCTTGAGGTGCTCTGCCATCTCCTCTGGCGATACGCGATTCAATTCCCTCAGCTCACGAAGCCGTGAACCGATTTCATCAAGACTCTCCTTCAAGCGTATTCCTCTGGCTTGAGACTGCCTCACTTGCATATTTCAATCTATCTCTGCCGGCATGATCGCAGGACATATCGCCGCTTTGTGCAGTGGAGAATTCCTCAAAAGCCTTCATAAATGCTTCTCGCGAAAAATGGTGGCGGCATGGGCCGGAACTCTGTCTGGCGCAGGTGCCTGCATAGTGCAGCATCAGGGGTTAGGAGAGAACTCATGCCCGCTCAATCTATGCCTTAGCAGCCTGGATCAGAGCGTCCAGTCGTCTTCGTCAAGCCAGCTTTGCTCTTTTTTCCTGTCGTCGCTCCTCACTTTACCGCTCTTGCTGATCCTGGCGCTTTTGTCCTCCCCGCACTCCCTCTTCAGGCGCTGTTCGGAGAGTATGCGCGATACGTTCTTTCCCCGCATGAGTCTGTAGGCGATCTCCGGATCGATGCCGTACTTGTCGAGGTATTCCTCGTATGAGAGGTGCTCTCCATTGCCTGAAATGTAAATGGGATCGCCGACGATGGGGGAGATCTTGCCTGCGGGCAGGATCCATTCAAAGCCGGTGGGAAGGGCACATTGCAGCCAGTCGTCTTCGCCTGCCAGGGCCTCTTCGGAGGCCTGATTTACCGCTCCGCAGTTCCTGCAGATGAACTTCTTCAAATCTACTCACCTTCAATCTGAGAATTATGCCCATAACAGTATATATAATTTACTTCACATATAATTTAATTGCAGCTTTATCATTTTTTATATAGTTATACTGATTGACCTATTATTGTTCGAAAATTTTCATAGATCACATCGGCGCTAAAAATAGGATCAATCAAATGTCTGCGCCGCTCAGCAGCCATTTTACTCGCTAATTTTTCTCTATCGCAAAAGTTATAAACTTTGAAAAATATACGTTTATGTATGAGGAAGTCTGCGGGGGCCAGCACCACCTACTATGCTCTGGTGCGGAAAAAGGTTCTGAGCAAATATCCTGGGCTGGTCGGCATTCTTGTGGTCCTGGCTTTGGTCGGCATGGCCGGACTGGCTGCATTTCTGGTGTCCGATATTGCCGCTCAGGCCAGCTCTACCGGTCATGACAAGACTGCTTCAGAAAGCTCCCTGGGCAGAGGAGCCTCGGGCGGTATGCCGCCTGTGCAGGCGGCTCTCCCCACAAGGGATGCGAATATCAGCAGCGGAACCACCGGGTCGAACTCATCGCAATCGGCTGAAAAGATCATAAAAAGCCCAGGGGGTGCGGCAGGCAGCAATTCATCATCTCTGAAGAAATACAGTTCTTCCTCGTCATCATCGCGTTCGTCGTCCTCCCATTCATCATCGTCCCGCTCATCGTCCTCCCGTTCATCATCATCGCAATCGCCTTCATCCTCCTCTGCTCCGTCCTCAAAAGATTCGGGAGGGATTAGCAGTTCTCTGCCTGCGAATAACTCCACACATGTAGCAGGCAGCCAAACCAATGCCAGCCAGATATCTGGATTTTCCGGTCTCCCGGCTTTTATGTCATTATCCTCTGCGGCGATATCTTACCGGGAGCCGGCAGTGAAGATTCAGTTCAAGACGGATGCATCTCTCCCTGCAGCAACATCGGATAATAACGGGCAGGACAGATCCATTGAGGAGCGTGACAGCTCCATTGCCGGTCAGGGTGTTTCATCGTCCATAGCCAAAAAGAGCACACCCACAGCCGCCGTTGCTGGAAAGCAATCATCAGACAGGGCTTCGTCGTCCATAGCCAAAAAGAGCACACCTACAGCCGCCGTTGCTGGAAAGCAATCATCAGACAGGGCTTCGTCGTCCATAGCCAAAAAGAGCACACCCACAGCCGCCGTTGCTGGAAAGCAATCATCAGACAGGGCTTCGTCGTCCATAGCCAAAAAGAGCACACCTACAGCCGCCGTTGCTGGAAAGCAATCATCAG
>JAGPMN010000026.1:0-13735 GCA_018052825.1 Methanothrix sp. | reverse complement strand
ACAGGGCTTCGTCGTCCATAGCCAAAAAGAGCACACCCACAGCCGCCGTTGCTGGAAAGCAATCATCAGACAGGGCTTCGTCGTCCATAGCTAAAAAGAGCACAACAGTAAAGAGAAGCAGCGCCAAAACGCCCTCCATCTCCGGGGGCAGCAGCAGGAAGAGCGACTCGCAAACCAGTAGCATTGCCTCCTCCAGCCGGACGAGCAGCATTCAGAAGAGCCGGTCACAGGAGAGCACTGCCAGATCCGCCAGCATATCCAGGGCGCCATCCTCATCGCGGACGAGAAGGTGATCTATTTTTTCTGCCGGGATATCCTCATGCAGCATCCATCTTCAGTGTGTTCGACCTCCAGATTCATCAACAGGTTCGAGAGGACCTTCTGCCAGTGGCCCTCAACGCAGGTCTTGCAATGCTCTTTTGCAATCAGGCTGGCTCCCACCCGTGCGAAGGACCTGGCCCCCTCCAGCAGGCCGCAGCGGTGCCGCCTGATCTCTACATACCCGTCCCCCTCGATAACCTCAACAGTGCTACCGAAAAGGTTCTTGTCATTGGCTGCCACGGCCATGGCTACGTCTTCCGGCCTCTCCAGCCCCAGCTGCCTGAATGTGGCGGCTACCTGGCGGGCACCCAGCTCCTGAAACTCGCGCAGCCCCTTCTTGCCCAGCTTGCGGGCGACATAGCCGCTGCTGCCGTAGAAGGAGCCCATCCACATGGCGACCACGCGTTGCTGAATCTGCTCTAAAGGAATATCAGGGACGTCAGTCATGTTCCCTGTCTCTATGCAGCGGGCATTATAATACTTCCGGAAAGCATTTTATCGAGAAAAGCCGCAACACCGCCAGGATAATAGGCTTCGAGGGCGTCAATCTCTGCCATGCCCGAACTGTCAAGCCCAAACGGCTGCAGATATCTCTTGAAGGCATCTCTGCCCTCTTTGCTCTCTTTACTCTGCCTGCCCCCTTCTCCGGCTCGAATCATGGGGACCCCCAATTCCAGCACCTGCTCCGGAAGCAGACCCAGGCTTCGCACCTCTACTGGTGAGCCGCACCCCTCCGGGCCCAGCATTCTTATGGCCTCTCTCAGGTCTCTGGCGAAGAATGCGCTCTTTACGGATAGGTCGGAGAGACAGAGGACTTGGGTTGGTGAGCTGCTTCTCATGCAAAGGGCGCGTACTGCCTCGGCGGTCATCTGACCGTTCACGGATACCAGTGTTGCATGATGCTTCTCGCATACGGGGTAGAGCAGCGGATGCAGTGATGCCTTGCTGACCCAGACCTCCAGGTGGGTGTCAGCCGCTTCCTTTGTATCGGGGTGGAATATCTGCTCTCCGGCCTTGCCGGCGGTTTCATCCAGCAGGGCGTCGGCCGGAATCAAGCCCATAGCGCGGGCTTTGCCTGCCCATTTGTCCAGCTTCACTCCGTCGTTCTCATGATATGGCCTGGTGATCCTGATCTCGCCCACAAAGCCACCGCAGATAGGATAGTCCGGGGCCTCTCTCTGCAGGGCAAAATAAAAAAGGCCTCGCATGGTGGTCCTGGTACGGCCCGTCTTCTTGACGAAATCGCGGTAAACTGCAGAAACCCATTTCGACTTTGTCCGGTCGGTTTCCGTGAATACAAATGCCTCTGTCATATATCGCAGCTATTTATTGGAAAAACGAGTATTTATAATGAAGCGTTTCTATTGATATACCGTATTTTATCCATCTCCATATGGCCGCCTTCGCTCAGCAGGGCGGAGTTCTGCTGGAAGGAGATAAAAACGCAATGCTAAATTATATAAAAATCTCTTTTTGCGCCCTGCCTGCAAGGAGGGCGCCCGCAGAACAGCCGATTAAACCGTGGGGGCTTCCGTTGCCGTAGATGGAGCCTGTGTGGCCGTGCTGGGTTCGGTCATAATCTCAGTCTTCCTGACCTCAACGCGCCTCAGGGGGTAGATCATCTTGGCCTCTTTGTAGATGTCCAGCGAGATCTTGCCGCCCACAGCATCCTGGATCAGCTGATTTAGGTTCAGGCTCTTCGACCTCTCCATGACAACCCTCTTGGAGAGCTCCCTGATGCTCTTGACCTGGTTGGCCCGCGCCCTTTTGACTGTGAAGCAACTGGGCTTGATCCGGACCTGGTAGCCGTCTGTTGTGGTTACATCGACGATGGCATCGATCCTGGATGTTCTCCTCTTAACCAGTGAGCGCACATAATCTGTGGTCATCTCATGGCCCAGGAACTTAGTGTATGCCGAGTCTCCAGCTACGCGATCAACTCTGAATCTGAGCTTGGTGTTCTGCTTGGAGAAGTTGTTGGTGAGATCCCCAAGGGTAGTCTCAATGATCCTTCCCACGACCCTCTCCGGATCGTTGGCGATAGTCTCGCCGAAGGGAGCCCTTCCGAACATCTCCGGACTTATAACCTTAAACCACTGCTTGGCCTTTCTGCTGTCAGCCTTCCTTTGCGATCTTCTAGCCAATAAACATCCTCCGAGATAATATTGATCCGAAGTCCGTTCAAACTCACTATATTTAAACCGATCGCCCAAAAAAGATAGGCCTATTCATCCGGCCAGACATATATGTAAATGTAGTTGGACCAGTCGTTGCAGTGGTAGCTCAGGATGTGCCATCCCGGCTTGTTTCCTTTGAACCAGGTCTGATGCCATCCGGCTGTCTTGAGTCCGAAGCTCTTGGCCTCAGGCGTCCAGCATCTGCCTGACCCGCCCGGGCAGGGCGTCCACTCATATGACCAGTATTCCCCCGGCCGGCTGATCTTTGACCACAGTGCCACCCAGTCTCCGCAGAAGACGCCGGCAACAGTGCCCAGTTTTCCTGTGCAGATCTGGACATAATACTCATTGCATTTGCAGACCGATGGCAGGGGGTAGACTACCTGATAGCTCTGCGGGATATAGCCGGACGGCTGGGAGGCCTGGATACATGTGGGGCAGCCCGATGCCGACGAGTATATCCCGAAGCTGCTCTCGGTCATGGTCGCGGAGTAGGTGGCGGATGCTGCGGCCGTTGTGGTCGAGGATGGCAGTGCCCCACCTGCCGTTCCGGAATATATGCCTCTCAGTGCAGGATTGGCCGTCGCCGGGCTCAGAGAGCCACTGCCCATTGCGGCTGTGCCCTGGGCAGCAGTGCTGCCGCTGGCAGCAGCCGTCTGACCCGTGACCGGCCGGTACTGGCTATAGTCGGGCATGACGATATTTTCAGACGCCGGATTGGGAGGAACCGGCGCTCCTGATGAGAGTGCGGCAGCCGAGCCTGCGTATCCAGAGCTCATCGGATATACGTAGATGTAGATGTAGTTGGACCAAAAGCCGCTGTTATAGCAGAGTGTATGCCATCCTGGCCTGTCTGCATAAAACCAGCCCTTCTTCCAGCCGGCTGCCGTCCAGCCCCATGAGCTCACCAATGGCGAGGAACTGCCCGGGTACCATTCGTAGACGAAGAAATAGCCGCTAGATCTGATGTCCGACCAGATGGGCAGATAGCCGTAGAGGCTGCATCCTGCTGCGGTCTTGAAACCGGAGGCCGTCTCAATAAAGAATCTGTTGGCTGACTGTACCTGGCCCGGATAGTACCAGTTGTAGCTCTGCGTGCCGGAGAGGCCTGATTGCTGCACCTGGGCGGACCTGGATGTCGATCCGTATGCGGACCCGGAGATGGCCGAGCCGGACGGGCTGGCGGGCACGAAGCCCAGGCTCTCGTCTGGAACGAAGCTCTCCATCTGGGGAATGGGCAGCCCCAGGTCATCGGCTGTCATCCTCTCCTGCACCGGCCCGCTGATCTGTGGGGCGGCATAGGATGATCCCTGACCGGAAGCCAGCCCGCCATAGCTTGATGCCTCTCCTGACCCCCCGCTGCTATACCACTGGAGAGCCGGAGATGCCGCGCTCGACCCCCATGAGGTCTGCATCTCATACAGTCCGGCTGCCGCCGAACTCCCGGTCGATGTGCTATCCGATACGCTATTTTCTGTGGTCACCTCGCCCACTGCAGCAAAGGCAGTGCTACATAATAGCAAGAACGCAATATATACTTTCATCCGCCCCACTTCCACCAGAATTCCTGGATCTGCTACACCCTCTTTCCAGCATTTATTCTTTTTAGAGCGTTCTATCTATTTAATACTTACTTATTCTTCGAGATCAGGAGGCCTATTAGGTTTTGGTGATTGATTTTTGTACCTCCCGCTAAAAGAATAAGAAAAATGAGGATCCATGCCATAGGGGCTTACTCCCCTTTCCGGCGCCAGTTGCTCCTCACCATCTCTGCGAGGCGCGGATTGCTGAACTGGTTATAGATGTCCAGGTCGGTTGTGTAGCCTATGAAAGGATCGACCGTCCCCTTCTCCAGGTTGCAGATCCAGATTTGAAGGCCCTTCTCCTCCGCAGCCTGCCCCTTCTCCCGGAAGAACTGTATGAAGGGCTCAACACTCTCGCCGCTGGGCAGCAGGATTATGCAGTCAGTCCCGGGCTCTGGATTGTACCTGTCTATGTCCAGGTTTCTTACGCTCGTGACCACGAAGGCCTTTGCCCTGCGCCTCTCAGCAGTGAAGGTCATCTCCCCACGGCCCTCGCCTGCCAGGGTATATCCCGCCTCACTCATGAACTGCTTCATCCTATCTGTCAGGCACTGGGCCAGTATGGCCTTCAGCTCGGGAAGGGACCTGAGAAACCTGCTGCTCGCACTGGCGAAGTCCTGCCTGCTGTACCTTCTGGTATGCAGGAAATGAAATATCCTGCCGTTCATCTGGGTGTATGTGTCCAGCTTCGGCAGGTTGAAAAATGGGCCCTCGCCCATCAGGGCCGCAAATATGCCGGGGGCAATCATCTCGCCCACAGTCCCGGATAGCTCCATTTTCTCCTGCTCGTTCAAGTCCGCCGACCTTACGATATCGTAGATGCGAAGGAGAAGCTCGCACCTGGCAATTATCTCCTTTTCCTTGAGAAGCTCTCCCAGGGGCCCCGATATTTTGTCTGTCAACATGGCAATCATCTCCTCTGGCAGGCCAGCTCCGCCCTCAGCTCGCTCATCTTGGCAGTCCTCTCCGCGAAGGCATTGTGCTGGTGAATGCTCTCCTCATTGATCTGTTTGAGGGTTATGGATGCATCGTCCGGCAGGTCTGTGAACGTCTCCACAAGCTTCTGGGCCATGGTCCTCACGCAGTCCTCCACGAATTTGGGATTGCTGTGTGCCATCTTGACCACCACAGCCTCGTCTGGGCGCTTGAGCAGCCCGAAGACCCGTGAGCTCATGGACTCCTCTATGATCTCTATGATCTTGTCGATGGAGACGCAGCGCCGGTCGTGGACCTCCACGGATATGCTGCCCCTTCCCCTCTGGTTGTGGGTGGCCACCGGCAGCCTCTCAGCCAGGTCGAAGGCCGCCTGCTCGGAGAGGCCTGCTTTGGCCAGCTCCCGGCGCACCTCCTCCTTCATGATCTCCTGGGCGCAGGGGCAGGCGGTCATGCCCAGCACCTCGGCTCCCACCGTCTTTCGCAGGTGGCAGGATGCCGAGCCCTTGGCTGCCCTGGCCACGGCTTCGGCGAAGATGTCCACCACCTCCTGGCAGACGGCTTTGGTAGCAGGCGACTGTCTCTGTACAACATACTCGCTCTTCATCTTAACCTCGGCGCGGGAGGCATACTCATGCCTCGAGAGAAGCCTTTTGGCGATCTCGCCGCACAGCTCCTCGATCTCATAGACGGGGCGGCTGATGGCCTCCTCCAGGACCTCGTCGATGGCCTCGAAGTTGCGGGAGAGGTTTGCACCCTTCCGATCGGAGGGAAGGTCGACGAACACCTCAAAATTGGATATCAGGACAATAGGCCGCTCATCATTGCCGCGCTCGACCTTTACCAGCTTCTTGACTCCCGTCACACCCACACGGGTCAGATTGAAGGGATAGTCAGGCTCGCAGGCCTGAATATCAGGCAGGCTGTGCACGCGAGCTCACCTCTGGCCCGAGTTATGAGTCTCATCTTCATCCTGCAGAGGCTCGTCCTCCGCATCTTCAACGGCGAAGAGGAGCCTGTCCACCTCCAGCATCATCTCCTCCAGCTCATCATCGATTCTCTGATGGCGTTCGTCCGAGTCGAGCAGCAATCTCTCCAGCTCGGCGAGCAGCTTTTCATCATCCATATCAAGCAGCTCGCAGATCCAGCCCCGGGCATCCTTCGAGTCGGGCATGGCCGGTTGTTGATGGCGAACATATTTGAGACTTTGCTCAGCAGTCAGATATATCTATGCGAAGGGCCAACCACCATCGAAAGGAGACCTACCGATGATCAAGCGATGTCCTCAGCATGGATTGTTCAGGGGAGAGCATTGTGAGTGCGGCTCCTCCGGCCAGCTTCTTTTGGATGATGCCAAGACGGAGCAGCTTGGCAGGCTGGTGGCGGGATGCCTTCGCCATTTTCCCGCAGATCTGGGACTGCCCATGGACGGCCGCGGCTGGGTGGACCTCAACAAGCTCTGCCAGGTGGTGGCCAGCCGCCATCGATGGGCGGACAGAGAGCTGATTGTGGCACTGGTAAGCTCCGATTCCAAGCATAGGTATGAGATCCGCGGCGATAAGGTCCGGGCCAGGTATGGCCATTCAGTTGACGTCCAGCTCGACCATCCCGAGAACAGGCTTGCCAGGCTCTACTACGGGGCCAGCGAAGAGGAGGCGGACCGGATCCTCGAGATCGGCATCAAGCCGGCATCGCAGAGGTATGTTCACCTCTCCACAACTCCGGAGAAGGCCTGGCATGTGGCCACATTCCGCACCGGAAATCCCAGGGTGATCCAGGTCGATGCAGCGGCTGCCCAGGCATCTGGTGTCAAGATGATGACTGTGAGCGATGATATCGTCATATCTGAGATGATACCTGCCGAATTTCTGGGCATTATGAGGTCTCAAGATATTCACCGCCAGGATCTGTAGCGTTTATTTGCCGAAGCGCCTCTCCCTCCGCTGGCTGTCCCTTATGGCCCGCAGAAAATCGATCTTCCGCATCTCTTTCCAGTTTACGTCTGTGAAATAGAGCTCTGAGTAGGCCGCCTGCCAGATCATAAAATCGCTCAGCCTCTTTCCCCCGGCTCTGATCACCAGGTCAGGCCTCTCGCAAAAGCGCAGATGAGATTCAATAGTCTCCTCGTCTATCTGATCGGGGCTCAGGCTGCCGCTCTCCACCTCCTTGAGAATGCTTCGAAATGCCTCAGCCACCTCGCGCTTGCCCCCATAGCCCAGGGATATCACCACATTGAAGGGCCCTCCCAGGCCCGTCTGCTCGACTCCATCGGCTGTATGCAGGCTGACCCTTGCTGGTGCGTCCCTCAAAAGGGCGGAGATCTCCAAGCAGAGGTTGGGCGTATCGTCGCTCACATAAAGCGCCAGTGAGTACAGGCCGAGAGAGCTGCTCCATTCTATCAGATCGCAGAGGCGCTGGCTCCCTTCGCCTGAGAGGTCGCCGGCGGAGAGGACCACTGCCACGCAGCCAGGAATATTGCCCTTACTGATGCGGGATAGCAGAATATGCTCATAGAGGCGGTAAATCATATCAATTCCGTAAAGCCCTCTCCTAGGCAAAGTATTTTTGCGATGAATGCTCTGCTGTATTTTCGTGGATCGAGAGGATATGGCCAGGCTGGCTATGGGGCTTTTGGTGCTGCTGCTGCCAAGCCTTGGAGCTTTCACAGCCCTTGCCCTGGCGGCGATCTTCCTCCTGGATAAGGGATCGCGCCTTCTCTCTGCCTCCCTTGCCCTGCTGCTAATCATGAGGCCGGCCTTAGCTGTCGCAGGCACCAATCTACCTCTCTATGTCACTGCCATCTCTTTTGTGGCTGCCACATTTGCGCCCCTGGCTTTCCGCAGATTTGACGCCCTGGCTGGAAGCATCATATATCTGTTTATCACCATCTGCCTCGGCTATCCAGCCGCCAGGATGGTTTCGGGAGCCAGTGTCTCTCCTGAGAGGATACTATTCCTTGTCATACTGGGGGGGCTGTCCGGGGCCTTTCTCCATCACGCCTCGCGGGAGCGCGACTTCGCTGTGCCCTTCGGCACTGCCATGATCATGTGGCTCTTCTCATTCGACTATCCCCTGCCGGAGCTGCAGCGCATACTTCTCATCTGCATATTCGCCCTACTGATCGGCATCGGGGCCTACTATGCCAGGGCAGCAGACACCGATGCGGTTTTGAGCGAGGCGCTGATATGCATCCTGGTGATACTCTTCGCCGGCCTCAGCTGGTTTCTGCTGCTCCTGACATTCTATCTGCTGGGGGGCGCCTTTACCCGCTATGGTTACTCCCAGAAGCTGAAGATGGGAATAGCCCAGTCCCATGGTGGCGTGCGCGGCTACAAGAACGTCTACAGCAACAGCCTTGCTGCCCTGGCACTGGCCATCTGCTATGGAGTCTACGGCAGCGACATCTTCCTCTATGCCTTCATTGCGTCCGTGGCCACCGCCAACGGAGATACACTGGCAAGCGAGATCGGCGAGACCAGCCGCTCCCGCCCGCGCATGATCACCACATTCAGGGAGACGCAGCCCGGCGTGGATGGGGGAGTCACCCCTCTGGGCGAGGCCGCCTCACTGGCCGGGGCCCTGCTCATCGGCCTGCTGGCCGCTGGAATGGGAATGGCCGGCTACCAGGCGATCTTGGTGGCGGCGGTGGGCGGATTTCTGGGGACCAACTTCGACAGCTTCCTGGGGGCGACGCTGCAGAGCCGGGGCATTCTGAGCAATAGCGGTGTGAACCTGGCTGCCACATCATTCGGGGCGCTCCTCGGTGCAGCTCTCTGGTATATCCTGCAAATTATTTAGGGTTGAAGTACAATTGCCACCTATGAAGATCTTCGCTATCTTCGGCGATCCCATATCTCACAGCCTCTCTCCAGCAATGCAGAATGCAGCGCTTCGGGCTATGGGAGTGGATGGCTGCTACATCGCACTTCGTGTCGCGCAAAAAGACCTCTCTTCGGCCCTGCGCGGGGCAGATGCCATGGGCTTTGCCGGAGTTAACCTGACCATCCCCCTAAAGGAGATGGCGCTGGAGATGGATTTTTTGCGACTGGACCCTCTGGCTAAGGCAATCGGTGCGGTGAATACCATCTCCTTTTCGCCGGCAATGACCGGCTACAACACGGACGGCTGTGGGGCGCTGCTGGCCCTCGAAAGGGCGGGCGTGGCAGTGAGGGGCAGCCGGGCCCTTATCATCGGGGCGGGAGGCGCGGCCAGGGCCATCGGCTACACTCTTGTCCGGGATGACGCAGAGGTATGCATCGCCAACCGCAGTCCAGAGAGAGGGCGGCGGCTCGCCGACGCCCTGGGCGCGCCCTTTTGCGGCCTGGACGGAATTGATGGCATACTGCCGGAGATGGACATAATCATAAACTGCACATCGGTGGGCATGAGGGAGGGGGACGGCCGCCTTTTGGAGGGCAGGCTGCTGCGTGAGGGCCAGACAGTCTTTGATATAGTCTACAACCGGGAGACGGAGCTGCTGCGGGACGCGCGTGCCGCGGGGGCGAGGACCATCGATGGGGTGATGATGCTTGTCTACCAGGGAGCAAAGGCCCTGCAGATCTGGACGGGAAGGGAGGCTGACACGGCCGTTATGGAGAAGGCCGTTCGCGAGGGTCTGGCGAGAAGAGCGGCAAATGGATAGATGAAAATAGCGGCAGCGGATTTGTGGATGTGCCTATGTGAGATGAGGCAGGTGGCACTATGAAGAGGATGTTGATACTGGGGGGCACGGGCGAGACAGGTTCCTGGTTTGCCCGCTACTTCAAGCAGAGGGGCTTTGATGTGGCAGTATGGGGGCCGCACGGCAGGGTTGATGTGGCGGAGCGGCTTGGGGTGCGCTACGCCCATGATATGAAGCAGGAGGTGGAGGGCAGCGACGTGGTCCTGGTCAGCGTCATCATCGAGAAGACTGAAGAGGTCATCAGGGAGGTGGCGCCCCTTATGCATCCGGGAAGCCTGATCATGGATGTGACGAGCGTTAAAACAGGGCCGGTCAGGGCCATGAAGACATATGCCCCCAAGGGTGTGGAGGTGCTGGGAGCTCATCCGATGTTCGGGCCCACCATGAGGAGCCTGCACGGCCAGACCATCATACTGACGCCGGTTGAGGGAAAGACGGGAAGGTGGCTGGACGCCATGAAGGCCCTCTTTGAGTCGGACGGGGCCAGGATCGAGATCATAGATGCTGCGGAGCATGACGAGATCATGGCTGTGGTTCAGGCCCTCACCCATTTCGCCATCATCGGAATAGGCTCGGCTCTGCGTGCACTGGACTTCGACGTTCAGAGATCGAGAAGGTTCATGTCTCCCGTTTATGAGATCATGATAGACTTCGTGGGCAGGATCCTGGACCAAAATCCGGAGCTTTACGCCTCCATTCAGAAGAATCCCAAGGCCATGGCCGCCCGCCAGACATTTGTGGCCGAGTGCATGAGGCTCTGCGAGCGCGCCGACGCCGGAGACCTGGAGGGCTTCAAGCAGATTATGAGGGAGGCGGCGGAGCACTACGGGGGAACACACGAGGCTCTGGAGCGGTCTGACGAGGTAATCCATGCCCTCATCGGACGGATGGACAGGAGGCCCTCTACCAGCTCTGTGGATCAAACTCCGTAGCCGGATCGTCCCTGAGCATGCCAAAGCCTGCCTGCACAAACATCTTGTTGAAGTTTCGGCTCAAATTGACTGTGCCGTTGGCGCCTGCCATGTAGACCACACACATCCAGCATCCGCTGCTGTCCATGCCGGTCTGGTTGTCTATGTCGAGGAAGACCTCAGCTCCCATCAGATTGTCGCGGGTGTACTCCCTCGCCTGCAGGGCGGCAGGTGTGTTTGCCATGGGAGCCCAGACATCGGCCAGCCGGACGCAACCGACGCTGCTGACATAAAATGTAGCACCATCCACGATCCTGGTAACGGCTCCCCTCGCCTCCTGGGGGTGGCAGGAGGCTGCGGGGCAGAGGACGGCACAGAGCATGAGCAGGATGAGGGCGGAGCGCATGGATGATTGATGCGGAGCGGATGGATGATGAAACGCGGTCGAGGGCATCTTCATGATAATCAAATACATTTCATATGCAAATAACTTTTTCCTCCCGGGTCGATGGCGGGGAGGTTTTTTCTTCTCCAGATGGGAGAGCAGGCGGTGTAAGCTGGCAGGCGAGAGCGCTTGCCCGGTCCACCAAATTAACCCAATAATGTTATATCCCTCTCCTCCCTTCGCCACTCAATATGATATCAGGCAAAGTTTCGGCATTTTTAACCCTCTTGATCATTCTGTCTTTAGCCTCTCTGGTGGCAGGCCAGATGAACCGCGACACACCTTTTCTGGGCAGCAAGCTTCCAGATACCGACAGCTTTTCCGCCGGGAGGGTGCAGGCGCCTGCCTCGTCTCTGAGGATCTCCGAGCCATACAACAGCCAGCCATCATCTGACCTGATGATCGCAGCCGATGCTGCCAATACCACATGCGATTCTGTCTCATTCCAGCTCACCATGACAGCCGCTCCAGCCGGCTCCAGCGGGTATCAGCCGGTGAAGGTGAGAATTCTCGAGAGCCGCATGGGAAAGCCCACATCAGTTGCCGATCTGACACTCCTCATGCCAGCCTCCGGCGGATCGGTTCATGAGACCATCGGCTTTGTCAGCGCTGCAGGCGTGCCGGGAGGAAACCGCAGCAATGAGATCACAGTGGTCCTGGACCCGGACGGCGAGCTCTCCGAGACAGATGAGAACAATAATGTTCTGACGGTGGCCGGCAGCTGCCCGGGCTGATTGAGGTATTCAGGCCAGGTCTTTCGAATACGGCCATACTCTATAAATTTAACAAAAACTTTTTTAATTAGAACATCCAGTAAGGAGATCAACTCAGGATATTTGGATTTGGTGTCTGGAATGAAGCTGATTGAGGATGTATCAAGCTCTGACCTTGCCGGTCTATTGAGCACAATTAAGGCCCTCGCGCCTGAGATTTGGAGCTCCAGCGATCGCCGCCTGATCCTTCCCCAAAGGCTGGAGGATCTGGAGAACCCCGAATACCTGGATGAGATTAGGGCCAAAATTGCGAAGATGAGAAAGCTCAAGGATATGCTGGACTGCGGCCGGATAAGCCAGGCCGAATATATGTCCTGCAAAGCCAGCATACTATTGAGACCGTAGTGGATTTGCAGTATTTGTGGGCTTTAGAGGCAAATCGGGCTTATTTCTGAATATCACCGCTAAGGGGCAGATTAATAAGCTGTGACAGCATACATACGGTGGATGTAAATGCCTGAAGATGAAAAACCTGCTGCAAAGCAATCATTGCCGCAATTTATTCCCAAATACAGGGGCAAGAAGGTCCTGATCCGCCTGGTCTCAGGAGGCCAGCCGGTAACAGGAACCATTGAAGGGTTCAACTCCTATGAGATCCTCCTCACGACGGCAAAGGGGGAGCTGCTGGTCTTCAAACACGCCATCGCCACCATTGAGGTTGTGGAGGAGCCGAGGATATTCAAGCTCGGCCTCTAGGGTCTTAGCGGGGTGAATGGGTTTATAAGTTGCATCGCTGGTATGTGTTTAGCAGGTAAGCTTTGTGGTTAGCATTTGTAGGCTGTTTAGGCCGTTGGTCGTGTACTCATATCATCGACAAGGCGTCCTGAATGTCATCAATTCTTTGATCCCATCTTCCGCACTTTCAGGCCCTCCCATAATAATTTTCGCATCCGTGCCCCAGCAACCTCAGAATCGTAACTTGTGTGCTGTTCAAATTCACGCTGATCTTGATAACTTTGCCATCTGAAGTAACAATTGCCTGAATCACTCCCATGAATATCTCGAAGACCCATCGCATAGTTGGCCGCTGAGTTGGTTTATTGAGCTGATTGGGTATAGTCTGTCCGGTCTCTTTGAGCCTCTCCCTAAGCCGCCATTCTGCGAACGAGTAGATGAGAAGACTGAGCACCATGATCATGCATAGCGCTTCTATTCTTTCCTCCTTCTTCAGATAAACCTCAGAGACGTGAAAGCACTTATCCTGCATTCCGCACTTTGAGTTCTGGATTTAGTATTTTTGACGCTATCGATTTAGTTAATTAAATGAAAATATTTTAATTAATTAGGATTTTCTTGCTAGATAATTTTACACTATGTTGGTTTGGATCGATTTTCTCTTGAGGGATAAGATGGCAAAAAGGTCCTCTCAATTGACGCGATATGGCAAGCAAATAAATTATTAATGTATATAAATATTGCAAATTATGATTATATTTAAGAAATCGTTAGCGGGAAAAATACTCAGTTTAGAAAGTTAAAGTGCGGAAGGTGGGCCGTATCGTTCTTTCAAAACTATATTTCCAGCACCGATTCTTCCTCGATCGGGGCAGTCCTCCTGCCAACACCAGAATTTTGATAAATCCAGCTCTTCCTCCATTGCTGTACCCCAATCGCAATTGGAGATGCTAATATATAAATTATTCAGTCAAGCAAGTGCACAACCTATTGATGAACCAAGAGATGTACGAGGATGAGGTTACTAAGAAAGAGGCCAAAATTGAGCTTGCTGCTCAGGAGACATCTATGAACATCGAAGAGATGATCGAGTATATGATCAAGGCTGGCGAGGATTCCTATAAACCTCTGCTCTAAAAGTATCGAAAAGTATATATACTAGTATTACTATTAATTATTATGAATTCTTTTGTTGGATGGGCATTTAAAACGGTAAGAGAGAATAAGAAGATGCCT
>JAGPMN010000065.1 GCA_018052825.1 Methanothrix sp. | reverse complement strand
AATAAATGTGTTTTGATCAAATCAAATCTGACCTTAGTATGCGACCACATTAGCAATAATATCAGGAATAAATCAATTTATTGCAAGCAAAAAACCCAATTTCACTTGATTTCTAGATAGTGCCCATAATTGAGATTCCTGTTAAGGACTATTAGGCCGCCCCGCGCAGCTATCATTCAGAGCCATCCATCATCCAAGCCGGATGCCGCCCTCTTCTTTCGCTTCTCCTCCTTCTTCCTCTCCACCCGGTACTCCTCAAAGAGGCTCTCAAGCCTCTCCGCCTCCTTCCTGGCCCGGCGGGCGGCTGACTCCTCCTCCCAGGCAGCGCGGGCGGCCTGGATGTCCTCGGGCCTGGCAAATGGCATGCCGTTTATCATGCGCACTGGTACATCCCGGGCTGAGTAGACGGCAACTCCCAGGTCCAGGAAGTGCTCCCGCAATGCCGGCGCCATCTCACCTCTGACCATCAGGCCGGCAATTCTCCTCTGGCCCAGCGATTCAGCCGTGCCCCTGCCCCCACCGCTGGCGTCCTCTAAAAAGACGTAATCGCCCTCATCCAGATGGTACTGCTCAACCGCCTGCAGCACAGCCTCGCGGGTGAAGGCGGAGAGGGGCTTGAGCCTGAGCAGCCCCTGAGCTTCCTCTATGGCCTCTGCCTTCTTCTCCCTCTCCAGGCTCTTTTTCAGCTTTTTGATGTACTTTCTCTCCCCCTTGAGGATGGAGCGCAGCCGAACGATCTCCTTGTCCCTGATCCTGACCTCATGCTGCCTCTTGATCTCCCGGGCGGTCTTGTCCTGGAGGCGCTCCAGCTTTGCGCTGGCGCTCCTGAGGGCGGCATCCTTCTCATCCAGCACAGCTCGCAGCTCATCGATGTAGGAGCGCAGAGTCCTGACCTGCTCGGAGAGCTGCAAATTGGCCTGGCGCAGTGCGGCAACCGTCTCATCTGAAGGCGCCGAGCCCCCTTCACCTCCGGAGGTCCGGGTGGATGGCAAAGAAGGTAGAGGCGAAGCCGGGGCTACGGGAGATGGCACGAACTCGGCAATGGCGTTTTCAATGGAGTAGCCCCTTGCCACGAGGGCCTTGACCTCATCCGGATCGACATCCGGGGGGACCTTCCTCTCTACCTGCAGGAACTTATTTTTATATTTTTTAAATGCGCTGGCAGCCGCAGCCAGAGCATCCCTCTCATGATCGTTGCCGTATCCGTAGGGCCTGGCCAGGGCGATCTTCTCCTCAGCCGGAACGTCTGCGCCTGGCGAAAAGAGTACAGCGTTGAAAGCCCTCTTGACCTTCTCCACCGCGCCAGGAGTTGGGAAAACGTCGGTCGCCACAATCAGCGGCCTGCCCCGCGCCGCAATCCACTCGATCACATCCGAGGATGACATGGCCCGTGAGCTGATCAGGTCCACCAGCTCCCCGGAGAGGGTCAAGGCGGCGATGCCCGTGGTCGTTCCAGGGTCGAGGCCCACTATGATATAGCCGCGCCTCTGCACCAGCGGGCGGTAAAGCAGTTCCGGCCGCTCCATACTCTCTATCACCAGCTGGGCGTCGCTGTAGTAGCCGGGGTTGATGTGCACACGATCCCGCGGTGCCTCCACCACGAACTCAGCCCTGGTGTAGCCGCCCAGCCCCTGAACAGCCCGGCAGGTGTAGGGCAGCCCGGACTCGCGCAGCTGCTGCTCCACCTCACGAGCGAGGCCCATCACAGCCCCGTGGATCTTGCGGGTGTAGCGGTTCTGGCTCCAGCCGCCCCGGCCCAGTGATCGGCGGCGGCTGACCTTGATCCAGGTCCTCTCCTGAAAGGCGGATAAAACCACTCCCACGCCCCGCGCCGCCAGCCGGGCGCAGGCCTCCGCCTCGGCCAGGGGATTCGTGCGGTCGAAGGAGATGCCGTGGTAGCGGGCAAGCTTGACCAGGGGCTCGGGGTGATCAGAGCCCGTCACCTGCACCATCCTGGTCCGGGATGGCACCCTGCGCAGGATTTCAATCAGCTCCCTCCTGTCCGAGGCCAGCTCATGCAGGTTATCCATGGCCACCATTTCCGGCTGCCGCTCCCTCATCATCCGGATGAGCTTATGCCGGCTGATCATGTGAAAGCTGGAAACCGTATCCCCGTCCAGTATCACCAGCGAGTAGGAGGGCGTCCTCCTGCCCGCGGGCGAGCCGCTAGCTATGTCCACTCCGAAGATGCTCAATTCGCCTTCTCCCCCATATGCGCCTCCGCTGTACGTATGCGAGCGCCCGGGAAGGTGACAGGTCTATGCCGCAGCCCCTTTCAAAAGATCCGAGCCAGCAAAAAAATCCACCTGCCTCCTTTTCTGCATCACCGGTTATATCTATTTCCGCAGGCTAATTGCCCGGCTCATGAGATCGGGGTCCTGGAGCGTCTCCATGACATAATCCGCGAACTGGGCCCCCGTCGCCCCGTCGGAGCGGCCTGTGACGACGACCTTTCTTTCGAGCTGGCCGCAGATATCCAGGGCCATCTCCAGGCGTGCCGCCTGATTCACAAAGCCGATGTGCCGCAGCATCATTACGCAGGCCCTCATCATGCTGGCCGGATCGGCATAAGCGGTCCGACCCTCCTCCACCATGCGCGGAGCCGAGCCGTGAATGGCCTCGAACATGGCATAGCGCTTGCCGATGTTGGCGCTCCCTGCCGTGCCCACACCACCCTGAAACTCGGCGGCCTCGTCTGTGAGTATGTCACCGTAGAGGTTGGGCAGGACTATGACCTTGAAGTCCCTTCTCCGCTTCTCATCCACAAGCTTCGCTGCCATGATGTCGACAAACCAGTCGTCGAACTCTATCTCCGGGTACTCGGAGGCCACCCTTCTGGCCGTCTCAAGGAACTTGCCGTCCGTGGCCTTGATGACATTGGCCTTGGTGACTGCAGAGACCCTATTGATGCCGTTGTTTTTGGCGTACTCAAAGGCCAGGCGCACAATCCTCTCAGCTCCTGGTGTGGTGATGACCTTGAAGTCCACGGAGAGGTCATCGGTCACAGCCAGGCCGAGGCTGCCCAGCACATATTCGCCCTCCGTGTTCTCCCTGAAGAAGATCCAGTCTATGCCCTTCTCAGGCACCTTCACCGGCCGGACGTTGGCGAAGAGGTCAAGCTCCCTGCGCATGGAGACATTCGCGCTCTCCAGATTGGGCCACTTATCGCCCTTCTTGGGGGTGGTGAGAGGGCCTTTGAGTATGACGTGGCACTGCTTGAGGGCCTTCAGGACGTCGTCGGGAAGGGCCTTCATCGCCTTCACCCTGGATTCGATATCCAGGCCCGGTATATCCCGCAGCTCGACCTTGCCATCTGCCATCTGCTCCGCCAGGACGTACTTTAAAACCCGCACCGCCTGCTCGGTGATGTAGGGGCCTATCCCGTCGCCACCCACCACTCCGATGATGATGGGCTGCAGGTTGCTGTAATCGGCCCAGTCGTCGCCCGATTTCATCTGGTCAACGCGCTGCAGTTGTGCCTCCAGCAGACCGGCGAAGTGCTCCTTCGCCCTCTCAATGGCCTCAGTATGGTTCATATGTCGCACCTGTTCCTCATATATAAGTGCGGTCCTGGAAGATCAACCTTTTGCAGTACAGATTTGCAAATGTAGAGTCCAGAAACCTTTATATAGAAGTTCAAACACTTGACATCTCGCTTTGATCTAATCATATTGGAGGTACTCAAATGGCAGCAGGACAATTGGCGGGAACGCCCGTACTTATTCTCAAGGAAGGCAGCCAGAGAACGGCTGGCCGGGAAGCACAGAGGTCGAACATCATGGCCGCCAAGGCCGTGGCCGGAGCTGTTCGAACCACCCTCGGCCCCAAGGGCATGGATAAGATGCTGGTCGACACCCTTGGCGATGTGGTGATAACCAATGACGGCGTCACCATTCTTAAAGAGATGGACATAGAGCATCCCGCAGCCAAGATGATGGTGGAGATCGCCAAGACCCAGGATGCTGAGGTCGGAGACGGCACCACGACCGCAGTAGTCCTCGCCGGCGAGCTTCTCAAGCAGGCGGAGGCGCTTTTGGATCAGGATATTCACCCCACAGTCATCGCCGCAGGCTACAGGGCTGCTGCCGACAAATCCATGGAGATCCTAAAGACCATTGCCATGGACGTATCCGTCAATGACGAGGAGCTCTTGAAGAAGATCGCAATCACTGCCATGACAGGCAAGGGCTCAGGCACAGCCCGCGAAGGTCTGGCCACCCTGGCAGTAGAGGCCGTCCGGGCAGTGGTGGATGAGGACGGGTCCGTGGATACCGATAATATCACTGTGGAGAAGAAGGTGGGCGGCGGAATCACCGACTCTGAGCTGGTGCACGGCATGGTCATAGATAAGGACCGGCTGCACCCCAGCATGCCCAAGAAGGTCACTGGAGCGAAGATAGCACTGCTTAATGCGGCCATTGAGATCGAGAAGACAGAGGTCGATGCCAAGATCGAGATCACATCTCCCGACCAGTTGCAGGCATTCCTGGACCAGGAAGAGAGCATGCTTAAGGGCATGGTGGACAACATCAAGGCCACCGGAGCAAATGTCGTATTCTGCCAGAAGGGCATCGATGACCTGGCCCAGCACTTCCTGGCCAAGGCAGGAATCTATACAGTGCGCCGCGTCAAGAAGAGCGACATGGAGAAGCTTGCTCGCGCTACAGGCGGACGGGTAGTCACCAGCATTCATGACCTGACCGAAAAGGACCTGGGCAAGGCTGGCCTGGTCGAGGAGAGGAAGATCGGCGACGAGAAGATGACATTTGTGGAAGAGTGCGAGAATCCCAAGTCGGTCTCCATCATCCTGCGGGGCGGCACCGAGCACGTGGTGGACGAGCTGAGCCGGGCCATGGAAGATGGGCTTCGCGTGGTAGGCGTGGTCGTGGAGGACAAACAGCTTGTGCCCGGTGGCGGCGCCCCAGAGGTCGAGCTGGCTCTGCGCCTGCGCGAGTACGCGGCAACTGTGGGCGGCCGTGAGCAACTGGCCATCGAGGCCTTTGCCGACTCCATGGAGGTCAT
The DNA here is from genome assembly GCA_018052825.1 of Methanothrix sp. Classification (GTDB taxonomy): domain Archaea; phylum Halobacteriota; class Methanosarcinia; order Methanotrichales; family Methanotrichaceae; genus Methanothrix. Next base: position 1,201 of record JAGPMN010000065.1, on the reverse strand, counting down.
CCCCAAGACACTGGCCGAAAACGCTGGCCTGGACCAGATCGACTCCCTTGTAGCTTTGCGAAGCCAGCACGAGAAGGGCATCAAGAGTTCCGGCCTGGACATGGACACCGGTGAGCCCGTGGACATGTTCAAGGTGGGTGTGGTCGAGCCCTTGCGGGTCAAGACCCAGGCCATCAACAGCGCTGCAGAGGCCGCAGTCATGATCCTCAGGATCGATGATGTCATCGCCTCCAAGTCCGGCGGACCGGCCGGCGGCGCACCTGGTGCAGGCGGTATGCCAGGCGGCATGGGCGGAGAGGACTTCGATTAGACCTCTCTTATCCTCCTTTTTTTATGTGTTTAGCAGGTAAGCTTTGTGGTTAGCATTTGTAGGCTGTTTAGGCCGTTTTGCCCCCAGGTTGCCAGTGTCGTCATGATTCGCTCATGAATCGATGTTCCTTTATCATTTCGCAGCGCGCCCAGGATTTTTCTCAAGACGACATGGGGCCGCAATGCTCTCTCGGCCCTATTGTTGGTCGGCTCTACACCCGGATTGATGACAAATGTGAACCAGTAGTCAAATCCATTATTGATTTTGCTGCTGTGTTGAATAACCTCTTCCAGATAAATTTACTTCTCCGTATTTTTTCGAAGATCTTCATCAAACTGTTATACGCTTATAAAATGCGAGCATTCTGCGTACTTCGCAATACATCCCTTCTATAGAAGTAGCCCTCACAGTTTCGCCAAAAATTCTCTTGATTGCAGAGAAGACGCTTTCAGCAGCCCACCTCCTGGGTAGTGTACCTTAACTAAGTTTATATGCCTTCATCTCATAATATAATTTGGGGAATGCAATGAAGGCAGATCAATTGGCATTAGCAGGGTCGTTTTGCTGGAACGAAAGCTGTCCCGGCTATGGCAAAGTGAATGAGGGAAACATAGTACGGTACGGTCGAACTGCCAAAGGCACTCCGCGTCTAAAATGCAAAATCTGTGGCAAAGTCTTCGTAAAGAATAAAGGGACTGTACTTTATGGTCTGCATCATGATCAAGACGAAGTCTTAGAATGCTTTGCTATGCTTGCTGAACGGAACAGCCTGGCTGCCATACATAGAATAAAAGGGATAAAAGAGGAGACTGTTATTGATTGGCTTCTTAAAGCTGCAGATCATATTGAAGAGATTGAGGCTCTGCTCATCTCCAATCATCACCTAACTCG
>JAGPMN010000025.1 GCA_018052825.1 Methanothrix sp. | reverse complement strand
CAGCAGATTTCATATATCAGGACAGTATATACTTACGAAAGATCATATGCAATCGATATTATCTATATTTTTTTCACTGATCTCTCTGCCATCTACAGGTTCTTCTCCTGCCTGTGCTCGCCATCTCCGGCAGAGCCCACCCTCTTGAAGTCTATGAACCCCCGCTCCACATCCACAGATATCAGCTCCACCCGGATTTGGTCTCCCACATCAAGGCCCCGGCTGCCCTTCTTGAGCATTCCCTCCACAGGCAGCTCAAGGAGGCGCACCCATGTGCCCTTCTCTGCTGCGCCCGTGACCAGGGATTCGAATTGCTCTCCGATCCTGTCCTGAAGGAGAAGCGCCGCAGCGCTCTTTTCTACCTGGCGCTCCACCTTGACTGCTGCATCCTCCTTCTCTGTGCAGTTGCAGGCCAGGGCCTCCAGCTCCTCCAGCGTGTATGGCACTGGCCGCCCTTCGATGGCTGCCTTGAGCAGACGCCCTGTTATCAGGTCAGGATAGCGGCGGTTGGGTGCCGTGGAATGGGTGTAGTCCCTGACAGCCAGGCCGAAGTGGCCGGCCGCCTCTTCTCCAGGCCTCTCCGCCACGTACTCGCCGTTTCCAAGCAGCTTGATTATGACAAGAGAGAGATCGGGAAAGCGCATGGGATCGGCGGCCTTCATCATGGTCAAAAACATCTCAAGCTTGCGGGAGTCGGGGTTTTTTGGCAGCTTGAATGCGTGCTCTGCTGCGATCTGCACAATCCTGTCCCAGCGTTTGGGAACCCGCACCACCCGGCGGATGGATGGTATGCCCCGCTCGGCCAGGTACCGCACAGTCACGCCGTTGGCTGCGATCATGAAGTCCTCTATGATCTCCTTGGCCCGGTTCTTCCCCTCAACCTGCAGGTCCCGGATCCTGCCGTCCTCAAAAACCGGCCTGGCCTCGATGGTCTCCAGGGAGAGAGCACCCTGGGCGTGGCGCATCTCCTTCAGCCTCTGGGCCACACCGTCCTGGAGTAGCAGATTCTCAAGTAGCCCCGGCACGGCTGCTGCCGCGGCAGGAGGCTGGTTCATTTCACTGCCCTTTGCCCTCCCCTCCAGCCATGCGGCCAGGCTATTGTAGGCAAGCTTGGCATGATTTCTCACAGCCGCCCGGTAAACGTCCGATTCAACGATGCTGCCATCCGGGCCGATGACCATATCCACCACGACGGCCAGACGGTCCTGGTTATAGTTGAGGGAGGTCAGGTTTGTGGAGAGCTTGAGGGGCAGCATGGGAAATATCTGGCCGGCTGTATAGACCGATGTGGTGTTATGCTGGGCGTCCCTGTCAATGGCCGAGCCCTTCCTGACAAGGGCATCCACATCCGCCACTGCCACCCTGATCCTGACCCGCCCCTCTGACAGTGCCTCAGCCACAGTCAGCTGATCAAGGTCCTCGGAGTCATCGTTATCAATGGAGCACCAGAGAAGGCCTCTGCAGTCGCGGGCCTGCGGGGCGCTTGTGATGTCTGCAGGGGTGCTGATGCCCTCAAGCTCTGCCTCTGCCTGCCGGGAAAAGCCGGCCAAAAGCCCCCTCTGCAGCATAGCCCTCCTGGCAATATCCTGCAGAATGGAGCGATTCTGGATATCATTTTCGCGGCTTTGTCGATCATTGCCCGAACCACTGTCTGGACGGCCTGTTGGATTCATAAGATGTCCTCAGACCGAAAACGGTCCTGCAGCTTAACTACATTTTCCTCAGATTCAAATCTGGAGGCGATTCAAAAAGAAATTCGGCGGCCAAAACTCTTTATCAGTTGAGAGCAGATTACTTGACGATTTGCATGGTTAATTTGCCTGGAGAGCCCGGAAAGATCTCGCTGGAGTTCTCTTCCGGGAAGGGAGTTGAGGAGTTCAAGCAGGAGTTTCGCCTGACAAGATCCGAGGCGGCAGCATTTCTGAGAGAGCTCGCAGAGGAGATAGAAGCAGGGGGCAATGTCGGTGCCGAATACGGAAGCTGGTCCATCTCCATGCAGCCGGCTGAGCCCATCTGTCTGGAGGTTGAATATGAAGAAGATGAGCTCGAGATCGAGATAAAGTTCAAGGAGACGCCTCAAATGCAGGTCAAAGGAGGCTTATGAGCGTTTATAAGGTCATAGAGCTGGTGGGATCATCTCCCGCCTGCTGGGAGGATGCGGTCAGGGATGCAATAGATACATCCTCCAGGTCCCTGTGGAACCTGAGAATTGCCGAAGTCAGGGAGCTTGACGTCAAGCTGGACGAAAAGGGGAGTATCGTCGCCTACAGGGCGAAGATAAGGCTCTCAATAAAATACGACGACTGGAAGAGAGAGTTAGGCTGGAAGGCCTGAGGCCCCCCCTACCAGAGCAGAAATCCGGCGTATCTGGCGGCATAGACCGCACCTACCAGTATCACAAGCAGGCCGAAGAATTTGGTTGTCCAGGCCCCAACCGATACATACTTCTCCCCGATTCTGCCGCCTACTGCACGGGAGAATGTGGCTATGGGAATGATGGGCACGCCATGCCCCACTCCGAAGATGAAGAGCATCATGCCTCCGGCAAGGGGCGTAACATCTTGCGATGCAAGCCATATCAGGACCGGCAGCACCATGGACAGGGCGCAGGGTGCCCAGCCGAGGGCAAAGAGTATGCCCAGGGTGAAGGCTCCTATGAAGGCCGAGCGCCTGAACAGCACCAGTGAGGCCTCCACAGATCTCTGCAGAAGGCTCTTTTTGGGCTCTGCATTGCAGCCTGCCTGGCAGTCGGCTATTTCATCTGCCGCATCGCCGGCCTGAAAACCGGCTCCACCGCCAGACCGCAACCATGATGTTACGGACTCCCAGATCTCCTCGAGGGGCTTGATATTGCTTATGCCGAGCAGAATCATGACGAGGCCGGCAAAGAGGTCGAAGAGCCTGGAGTCGCGGATGAAAATGCCAGCTTTGGATATGAAAAGCCCCAGCACGAAGAAGACGGCAGCCATGCCGAATGTGAAGGCCACGCCTATCATGAAGCCCTCCCTGGATGTAGAGGCGCTCTTTCTCAGGTACTCGTCCTTTCTCCTCACAGTCAGGACGTAGGAGAATACAGCGATCAGGAGGGCTATGGAGCAGGGGGCAAGCGATGTGACTATGCCAAGCAGGAACATGCCGAAGGCAGACACATCCTGGCGGAAGACATCCCCCTCCAGCCCAACCCAGCCGGGGCCTCCCACATCCTGCAGCTTCTCGTATAGGACTGATGCATTCTGCACCCCGTCCATCTCCCCTTCGCCCACCCGGTAGACGTGGTAGACTCCGGCCACCATGCCGTCCCTGTCTATGAGCATAATGGTCGGATTGGAGGAGCTGCCCTGCACATTCCAGTAGTCCAGATACTTGCTGCCAATGGCATAGGGCTCTATATCCTCAGCCCATGGCCATGTGATATTGACCTTCCACATTCGCTCTGCCAGAGAGCGCCCGTCCCGGGAGTAGGGATTCTTCCTGAGGTTGATGGTGACGATCTGCGCAGAAGGGTCCATGGCCTTGAGAGCTGCCAGCTCCTCCACCTGGCCCCTCAGGGACTTCATGCATTCCACGCAGAGTGGGATTTCTATATTGGTTATGTGCAGTATGAGTGGCTCTCCACGAAAGTCGGAGAGGGAGAAGCTCCTTCCATCGGCTCCCACGGCAGTAAAGTCGGGAGCAGGCTCAAGACTGGCAGACTGCGCCGGGCCTGTTAGCAGAACTGCGAGAGATAACACAAAAAGAAATGCAGGGAGAATGGCCGATCCTGCAAAGGCCCTCCGGCCGGCGGCCTTCCTGACCGCATACATATTATCAGACTCCCTTTTCCGAGACTGTGCACGGGGGGCGGCCCTCGATATTATCGATATCCTCCTCAGCTCCATTCGTCTATGCTCTGCTTATGATAGTAGATGGAGTCCTTTATGTAGGATTCGATTTCATCCTGGCTCATGACATCTATCTGGCTGTGCCAGGCCACATCTGTTGCTCCATCCCGGCCTTCCGCCAAAGTGATGAAGATGGTAGTGGGCACATACTTCTGCTCCCCCCCGAATGGGCCGTAGTAGTCCAGAGTCTGGTTTGCCTTTTCGTACGTGCTCTCTTCGGCAAGGATGTCGTAGTAACTTATATCGCTGCTGAATTTTTTCACAGCGGAGCTGATCCTTGGAATCTGTGTCAGGCAGGGCTTGCAGTTGCTGCTATGTATGAAGATGAGAAGCGGCTTTTCCCGAAGCGCCTCCAGCACCCACGAGGGATGATCCACAGCAGAGCCTGCGCTTTCATGCTGGTCTGGATATACCATCCACCAATCAGCATCTGCCATGCCGACGCTGTGAGATGGCGTGTAGCTGCTCCAGTCTTCGCCCAGGCACGGCGCTGAGAGGACAAGGGCAATGAGGACGGCCACCTTCGCTGCAAAATTTGGTAATGCCGGAAAATCATTTGACCTATCGAGCGTGATTATATAACCCCCGGAATATCTTTTGCTCTACTAAACTATATTAAGACCTTTATCTGTTCAGTTTTTCGCAGAATCATCGGCTGCATAGCATCGTTTTGTCCCATATTTATTGCTTTTGGGTGCATGTATCTCACCCGGCTTTTATAACGCCCTTCCTGATGAGCTCCTTGATCCTCTGGTCCACCGCGGCTGCAATTTGATCACTGGACAGCTCTGGCGACTTGAGTCTCTTCTCCGGCTCACTTCCAAAATCTTTATAAAATATCCTCAAAGGAGTGATGAAGAAGGGCTTTTCGCCATTCATGAGCCTTTTTCTGGCCTTTTCCAACTCATTGACAAATCCAATCGTATTTCCGCCATCATTCACCATATCCTCCCTGCCAAAGAAAAATGCCTTGAGAGCCTCCTTGGAGATGGCTGTCAGCTTGACCCGGTCGGCCTTTTTGTCATCATCCTTTCCATTTTCAGTCTGCTTTCCCTCGTAAAAAAGATCTTCAGGTTGCTCTCTCACGTACTTTAAAGCCTGGCCGATGACTTTGCAGAACCTGTTTTCCAGAGTACCCTCTATTTTATAGGCTTCTTTATTGCCTCCATAGGGATTCCTCAATAAAATCAGGATCTCATTTCTCCCTTCACCCATCTTCCTCGCAGGCCATATCTTTTCAGGCGCAATTTCTGTCTTCTGGCTTAGAACATCTCTGATCCTGTCCGAATCAATAAAACCCCGGCAGAACACAAATGCGAAATCCGACTTCTCTGGATCGCAGCCGAAAAGCCTCCCTTCTTTGCTCAGGGCCTTTTCAATAAGCTCGTCCTCACTGGCGCTCCTTGGTAGAGATGCAAACAGCGGAACGAAGATTGGTGGGAGGGATAAGCCTCCCGACGCATGATGGGCGACTGCCTGGCTTGGGGGCACCTCTCCTGGATAGTCTCGTGCCGCCATGAGCGGCTGCATCATTCTATAAATGAATTTGTTTGCAGAGATGTAGTCATTTCCGTATCTTTTAAGCAGGATTTCATTGTCTAAGATAATGACGCCATTGGCTCCATCGCCCCTTGTGAGCAGATCATAAGTGGCGCTAATGGCAGCCAGATTCCTTCGCCCGCTCTTGGTGAACTGGGCCTTGTCTGCGAAGTCTCCCATCTCCGTCAATACGCCGAGGACGAAAACCGGGTAGTCTGCTTTGCCTTCATCGCGGATATGATTGATGATCGGATTGATGAAACCGGTTCCGGTTCCACCTCCAAATGAGACCACAAAGAGAACACCGTCGCATTTGCCGTCGCCAAGGGTGGTAAAACCCCTTATGCAATTCCAGGCGCTATCGAATATGGGATTGGGAGCTGAGACGGAATTATTTCCAAACTCAAATCCATCCGGCGATTTTATCACCCTCCTCTTCACCGATTCGGCAGCTACTTCCTGTATCTCCTTATCTGTATCGAAGATTTCGAATATGGCTTTCAGATACTGGGCATCCCTGACAAAGCCCTGTTTCTTTACATCGTAGCCGTACTTCTCGCGCACTGCAATATGGATGTCACAGCCGTCTGGAATTGCATCATGCGGAATATAAAAGCAGGGATAGCATCCCTCCATAATATCCCCAAAGAAACCATGCTGAATGTTCTTGGCTTCATTTTTATCAGCCTCTAGCCATATTCCCTGCGCTCCGCCGGCAGAGATGTACTGAGCATCTGTAATATTAGAGAGAAGCTGGAAATCCAGATCCTCATTTCCCAAGAACTCTTGGGTTATATTTCCTCCTGCTCCGCCGATGCCCACAATGCATAGCTTCATCTTCTTGCCTCCCAGGCCTCTTTAAAAATAGGCATCACTAGAATGCCGGCAGATATTATCATGAGTATCAGGCTGAGCAGCTCCGCGGAAGGAGAGCGGCCCGGATAAATCGTGCCGACATAGGACGAAATAATAATCGAGAGGCAAAGGACTACAACCGTTATACCTATCAATTTCTTCATCCTCTTTGATATAGAATAAAAGCTATACAACTCAGTCAATTTTAAATTCCTGTAATTTTCTGGAAGCTTATCCAGGAATAATAGAACTACCGCGACCAGAGCGGCAACAGCGATCCCAAATTTGGCAAATCCCATGGGACTGGATGCCAGATCAGAGAGATCCATGTAGCTTAAGGGAAGGTAGGTTGGCACCAGCAGATAAAGAAAGGCTATGGCCACAAGGAGCATTATCCAGGAAGCCAGGGCAAGGGCAGTGAAGTTCATTCCCTGGGGCACTGTCATCTCTTTATAAAGGAGATCCTTGGGTACACTCTCTTTATGTTGAAGTTTTGCCATCAATTTATATACTTTGTTGAGATTGTTGATATGCATTACCATTGCCAGTAGCAGCAGGATTATTAAGAGCAAAGTGCCCGCCTGAAACAGGAGGTTCAGAGCTCCCACGTTATCCATTTCTAGCCCCTCCTCAGCATTTTAAGGGCTTTTTCTGTCAGGCTTTCACCGATCTTTTTCCGGCCTCTCCCAACCATTATCCTTTTGTCTCCGTTTCTTCCGTTCTCTTGAGCCTCTATTCCCTTCTTCAGCTTTCTTTCGATCCCGAAGCTTCCCAACATTATGACCAGCAGCATCATCACCAGGTTCAGCATCATAACAGGACTGTAGATGCTGTATGGTACGACCTTGTCGTTAATCCGCACCCCTGTATTTTCAATGCTGTCCCTTCCGCTCTGATCATACTCCGAGTACTTCACCCTGTAGTAGAAAGTCTTTCCGGCATCTGTGACCTTGAACGGCCTAGTGTTATTGAATTTCACCTCCACCGGATCCTGTCCGACGTCTGCCTGGGCGGAATCTACCACAGACCATTCGCTGCCGTCTGTTCTGACGCTCAGGGTAAATGTTACTTTATAGACTTCTGGATTCAGGTTCTTCGCCCGGAGGCTGAATCCATATTTCTCCCACCAGTAGTAATTCTCGCTTGTAGAGGAAAAGGCGAGCTTTTCCACAGAGAGCTTGGGACCTTTGCGGATGGTGGGGCCCTTCATGATCTCGGTCTTATCCGGACTTATGCCGTCATCAAAGCTATAGTAGTATGTGAAATTCTTTCCTGCATCAGACTCCTTGAAAATTCCGTACTGATTTGCTTTGAAGCTCACAGCGCCGGGCTTCATTTGCAAAGTAATATTATTAACCTCCTCCCTGCCCAGCTCATCGAGGATGTGCAATGTTACGTTTAGCAGATCTCCATCTGGATCAGAGATCTCTGCCTTGTATTCGATCGGATCGTTGTACCGAACCGGCCCAGTGGGTGCCAAATTAAATTCGCTCATCTTGGGAATGCTGTTTGTCACATTGAAGACCAGCTCGCTATAGTGAGGTGGCTTGACATCATTATAGCTGACCGTGCTCCATTTTATAACTCCATCGCTGACATTTGCCCTGATCCTAACCTCTCCCACCTGTTTTAAATAGCTGAAGGACGGCAGCACGCCCCAGACCCTATAGGATGTATTCTTCTCATTATATTCATTTGTCTGGATCTTTTCAGGCCAGGTGTTCATGCGCTCATACTTGCCTGAGCCAGGATTTTTCACCTCCAGATAGAGGTCAAGCATGCGGCGAATCTCCAGTGGATTGTTGTTTGTGACGACGGTCGTGATCTCCACAGGCTCGGTTCGGCTGACTGTGGTGTTGTTGCCCTTGTAGTACATGAGCACGATAGGCTGTTTGTATTCTTCAGTGGTGATCGGCTCCTTCCACAGTATGGTCTTCAGCTCCTCCAGCTTGGCAGGCTTTTTCTTCTTTGCGTCCTCCACGGCTTTGAGCAGACTGTCTATGGTGATCTGCCTGCTGCCACCTCCGCCGCCCCCACCTGAGGAGCCTGATGTGTCGCTGGGCTGCGGCCCTTCTTTAGCAATTACCGGGACGATGTAAGACATCATGAAAAGCCCCAGGACTAGAAGGGTGATGAGACACCTCTTCATCAGCTTATCACCTTGCCGTCCGCCGTCTTGAAATCGAATTCATAGTATCTATATGCGGGCTGATTGGCCCATATAAATTCCTTCTCTCCACTTCCGGCCAGGTATTTCTTGGGTTGTCCCACACTCCGCCATTTTATATTGTCTTCTGAGGAAAGCAGATCGACTGTTAGGTTTATTGAGGCATTCACCTTCCCTGAGTAGCTGAACCTGTTGGGAACTGTTGACTTCTGATAGTCCAAATCCTTGTAAATGGCCACGATCTCAGGCCCCTCAAAGACGGGGCTCTCAGCTCCGTCCACCAGGAATTTGAACTCTGCAGTACCCAGAAACTCAGTATCGTAGAAGGGCTTGACCGTCCAGCTAAGATTTCCCCGGGATGGATCATACTGCTTCTTTTCGCCTACAAGCTTCCACAGGCCTCTTGGGGCCTTCACAGATAGCTCTACCCAGGGCATTTCTCCTGAAGTCAGATTTTCTATCTGAGCTGTGTAGGTGAATGAATATAGCTTATTTTCCTCCTCCCATGCCTGCAGAACTCCTCTCTCCGGGCTGACCGAGCCCTTGATCTCAGGAATGGCTTCTTCAGTCTTGCCGCCGACATCCTGCCGGACCCTCATGAAGTAATCAGTGAACCTGTAGGCTCCTCCTGGCAGGTCGGGATGCAGGAAGGAGACTGATATCTTGTATATATTGCCGGCATGAGTGCTGTTAAAGGGCACATTCTTCTCATAGACGAACCTGTCTTTCGATGAGCTTGCGGCTTCGAGCGTCTCTTCGAATTGCCTGTTCTCTCCTGATATATTGAGCTTAAGCTCGCCCTCACCATCGGGATATATCACAGTTGCCTTGATATGCTGAATTCCTTCCGCGTCTTTGGCGGCAGGGATATCGACTATCGGATCGTATCTCAAATTCAAGGCAGGCTCCCATACCTGAGAAACTGTATCATCCTTATTGACAACAGTCATTATCCGGTCATTGAAGTTATAGGAATTCCCACCCACCAGATATGTCGAAGAGATGGTATAGCTCTTGCCGATGTTATCGGAGTTGAACAGCTCCGACCACCTGTAGACATAGACTCCATCTCCCTTATCCTCAGCCCGAACTCTGCTTGAGGCGGTTTTGTCCGGCCCGGTGATGGCTATATCCAGCTCACCTCTTCCAGAGGGTGAGTATACCTCTGCAGTTATATTCTGCCGGGCAGCCCTGCCGTCCTCTATGTAGAGTATTGGGGAATAATCCATATAGAGAAGCTTGGGCTGGCCGCCTTCTGGATTATCCTCAGCGGTGACGGTCATCTCCTGTTCCGGGAAGGACATCTCTCCGCCGGTAAGATCGCTGTGAATGTATTTGAGGGAGATCTTGTGGTTTCCGGCGTCCTGCAGTCCGAAGGGAATCGACCAGGTGTAGGCATAGCGCTCTCCTCCAAGGTAAGATCCCCCGGCGTAAAGCTCATCATCCATCTTGGGGCTGATGAGAATCGACATCCTTCCGGGCCCAAGCGGGCTCTCAACAATCGCATTTACCACCTGGTAGGATGTGCTTGCTGCCGAGACATACAGCACCGGCGTATAGTCCAGAGATACCAGCTCCGGCCTTCCTCCTGCGATCTCCGGCCCTGAGTAGACATCCGAGACGATCCTCTGCCCGGCAAAGACCGCAGAAAAGCGGAAGCTGGCTCTGCTGCCCTCAGCCTCAGCGCATCTATACTGGAATGGCTGGGCTGTCATATTGATATAGCCTTCTCCGGGTGCAATCGTTCCGGATGCCCTCTCCACCCACTCCCTGCTGCATGGATTGTATACCTCCAAAGCGGCCTTCGCATTCACGCTCGATGCCGCCTTGACTGTATATGTGAAGCTGTCGTTCCACCTGCCCCTTCCAGGGAGCACAGAGCCGTCTGAGAATGAGATTGAGACGGGCTTTGCCTCTATAGTGCCACCGGCTATCTGCACCTCTGTCCCCTGGCTGGCATGCCGGAAGCCTATGGTGTAATTGAAGCTCTTGCCTGCGTCACTCGATGAGAAGGCGGGGCTCCAATCGTATCGATATCTGTTTCCTCCCAGGGCTGTGCCGAAGTCCGCCTCTTCAAAGCTCTTATCCGGGCCTGAGAGGCGCAGCGTCGCCTGCCCCTGTCCGGCGCCGTACTGCACAACAGCGGAAATAGCGGCTGCGGTCTCGCTGCCCTCGGAGACATAGACCACAGGATCGCTATCCAGTGAGATGATGACCGGGCTGCCGCCCTGCAATGACGGGCCGTCCTGGGGCTTGGAGGCATAATCCACTCCGGCAAAGGAGGCCTTGAAACGGTACTTTGCTTCTTCCTGCTGCATCTCATCGCACTCGTAGTCGAAGGGATAGAGTGTGAAGTTGAGTGGAGTGGACTGCTGTTCTGCCTTCAGGGATGCCCTGTCCGTCCATTCTCTGCTGCAGGGATCATATGTCTGAAGGCTGACATCCAGAGGAACGACAGTGCTGTTAATGAGCACTGAGTAGGTGTAGCTGTCATTCCACAGCCCGAATTGAGGGGTTACTGAGGCATTTAAAAATTGCACCGAAATTGGAGCCACCTTTATATACCTCTCCTCGAAGTCGTACCTTCCGCCCTCGAGGGAGGGATTGACAAAGGATAGAGTGAGAGTATAATTGTTGTTCGCGTGCCTGCCGTCAAATTCTATCTGCGACTTGAACTGGTACATATTACCGCCCAGGGCCGCTGGCTTTATGGTGCGGTTGATATTCATATCGGGGCCGGAGAGGCCGAGCTCCAGATCTCCAGAGCCCTTGGAGAATGCGACTGTGGCAACGATGTCCTGCCGGCTGCTCTCTCCCGGCCGCACATAAACTACGGACGGATACTGCAGGTCGATTTTTGGTATCTCCTCTACCACCCTGAAGCTGACGTTGGCCTTCTCTGCCTGATAATTCCACTTCTCATTTTTGTAGACCACCCTGGCGGAAAATGGAGCAGTCCGGGAGAGCTGCACATCGCTGCGGTTGAAGGGAGACGGGACTGTAGACTGGTCCCACTGGTAGACAAGGCTGCTTCCCTGCACTAAAGGCTCGGTGGAGACATAGGTCTGCTCGCCCCTCTGGGGGTGGCTGATGACAAGGCTGGCAGTACAACCCTCAGTAGCTCCGCCCACCATCCTGGCTCCAGCGTCTCTGACAAAAGCCTGAATCGTGAAGTTGGTATAATCGAGCTGCTTTGGAACCACCAGCCTCTCCACAGATGGAGTGTAGGGATGGAGGGTTACATTGTAGGGGCCGAATGTCAGAGGATCGAACTTGAGGTTATTGTAAATGAGATTGAAGCTGAAGTTTCCGCCATCCTGAAAGCCGTCCATGTCCTCAGATACTGTGCATGAGTAGCCGCTCCTCCCTGAGGAGCGACAGGGGGTGTCTGCTGTGATCCATGTACTGGAGTTGGGCGTACCCAGTGGGCCGGTGACCTCGAGATGGCAGGTGGGGGCGGGCGTGAGGCCTCCCTGATCCCTGAACGCCGCAGAGGCCTCGATGCCCTGGAAGAAGTAGGGGTTCTTCTCATAGTTGATGCCTGTCATGGCGGGGGGGCTGACGACCGGGCCTTTTATTTTCTCTGTCTTTGCGACCTGCCTGCCGCCAGCATAGAATGTAAATTCAAAAGTAGCATTATTCGTCTCTTTTATTCCGAACCGGTTCTCAAAGTTATAGGGGCCGAATTCAAATGTGCTTTTTTTCAATCCAGTGGTTGCTTCCGAGGGGAAAGATCCCAGCAGCTCGCCATCGTTATAGATCCTCAGCTCCATGTAGTACTTGGTGACTGCAATTTCTCCAACTCTGCCTGAGCTCGTGGCCACCTGTGCCGAATATGTGAAGTCATCGTAGCCGTACTCGGGATTCACAGAGGGATTGATGATGCTGTAGTCGCCCTGTGCACTGCATGGCAAAGCAAGGGCAAAGGCCGAAAGTATACCGAATAAGAGCAATAGCCTGATGTTCATCGATTTGCTTTCCGCCCACATATATTTCGGCGATGGCCTAATTGATATGTCATCTTCGATCTCTGCCTTTGATTTACGCAACGCTCCAGCCCCCGTGAAATCAAGGATGTATTTTACAGCCTTCGCACTTTAAAAGCCTTTTTGCCCAATGCAATCAGGCAACGACTCCGGAATGATGAAAGTCCACAAATCAAATTAATTTACATTACATAAAAAAGAGCGGCTGAGAAAACCTTATATTCCCAGCACATTGCTTGCCGCCTCCACGCCAGCGCCGCAGGATGCTATCTTGCCCTCTCTGGCCAGGATTAGCTCCAGCGCCTGGATGGTGCGCAGAATGTCTCCTGAGGAGCACACGCCCATGGTGCCGATCCGAAAGATCTTTCCCTTGAGGGCATCCTGTCCGCCGGATACCACAATTCCCTGCTTCTTCATGCCGCCGCGCAGCCTGTCGTCGCTGATCCCCTCCGGTATATTCATGGCTGTGACGGTATTGGAATAGTGGGAGAGCTCATCGACCCTGGGGAAGAGGGTGATGCCAAGGGCTCCTGCCGCAGATCGCACTGCCTCCGCCTGCTTCGCCGTCCTGGCGCGGCGGGCGGAAAAGCCCTCCTCGGCTGCCATGTGCAGAGCCTCCTGCAATGCAAAGAAGAGCGGCACTGCGGGGGTGAAGGGCGTCTGGGGCTGGCTCTTTCTGGCGCTCTTCAGGTGCGCCTTGAGATCTGAGTAATAGCTGCTGCTCTTTGGCAGGAAGCGCTCCTCTGCCCCGGAGGATATCGCGACCACAGCCAGGCCGGGCGGGACGGCCAGGGCCTTCTGCGAGCCGGTGATGGCGATATCAATTCCCCATTCATCTGTGAAGAAGTCATTGCCACCGATGGAGGATATGCCGTCCACGATGAATACAGCATCATGCTTTTTGGCCAGCCTGCCGACCTCTTTTGCCGGATTGATAAGGCCCACGGAGGTTTCATTGTGCACCATGGCAACGGCCTTGGCGCCCTGCTCAAGGGCGGCTTCAACCTTATCCAGGTCGAAGGGGGTGCCCCACTCGAACCTGACAGGAATGGCCTGGCCGTACCGCTCGCCTATCTCTGTGAACCTCTCTCCGAACTTGCCGTTGGAGATGGTAACAATCTTGTCCTCCCTGCCGATGAGGCTGGCCACGGCCCCGTCCATGCCCACTGTGCCGCTGCCAGTCATTACCACTATATCGTTCTTTGTCTCGAAGAACTCCTTGAGATGCTGGCAGCAGTCGCTATAAATGGCACTGAAGTCACCGCTTCTGTGGCTGATCATGGGCCGGGAAAGAGCGCGCAGAACGCGGGGTGCGACCTTTACCGGTCCTGGAATCATGAGCAAAGTATCCTCTATATCCATGAGATCCCTTCTCTACGCGCCCTTACTTTAGGGCAGCCTATATAAAACTAGCTTTTATGCGCTCTGCCGTGGCCCAGCTATGCCTGGCGCATGGAGGCAGCTCCCTTTTTTCCCGGACCCAACCCTCCAGAAAGGCAAGGGTATCTGGGTCATGAGGATAGCCGCTGCCAATCTTGCATTGCATTGCCTTCTCAATCTCCCGCATGGAGGCATCCCTTCTCACCTTGGCCAGGATGGAGGCGGCGGAGACGACCTGGTGGCGGGCGTCTGCCCTGTGCTCAGCCAGGAGGGGCATGCCGGTTCTGCTCTCCGCCTTAACCCGGGCGGCGAACCTCTGCTCGTTGACGTCCGCGGCATCGAGTATGCCCCTGTCGGCGTGCAGCCTCGCCACCACTGAAGAGAAGCTCTTGACCATGATCTCATTCATGGTCATGACAGACCGCAGCTCGTCTATGACCCGGGGCGTGACCTCCAGGATATAGTGGTCCGATGCCACGCCAAGGATCTTCCTTGCCAGGACCTCCCTTCTCCCAGGGGTGAGCAGCTTGGAGTCTTTGACACCGAACCCTGCCAGATCGAAGAGCCTGTCCTCCTCGATCACCAGCCCGGCCACAAACATGGAGCCGATGACCGGGCCCTTTCCGGCTTCGTCCACTCCCAGGAGCAGCATGGACGGTTAGTTTGCAGCTCAAGTTATTTTAACCTGAGGGCGGCCTCTCGCGTTTGCATTGATTAACTCGTCGTCCACTCGGAGGTGTTCGCTCCAATCATCACTTCTAAACCTCGAACCTCTCTCCCCTCTCAGGAATGATCACATCTGAGATCCCCATCCCGGCGAGGCCCGCTGCCACTGCCCTGGCGGCGTTGATCTCGCCGTGCACCACGAAGACCTTCTCCGGAGCCTTTGGGATCCTCCGAACGAAGTCGAGCAGCTCATCCCCGTCGGCATGGGCGCTGTAGCCATCTATCTCCTCTATATTCGCCCGCACCTCGTGCTCCTCGCCGAAGATCCTGACGGCCTTCTCCCCGTCGAGCAGCTTTCTGCCGAGGGTGTTCTCCGCCTGGAATCCCACAAAGAGCACTGTTGTCCTGGGATCGCCGATGTTCCTCCTCAGGTGGTGCAGCACCCTGCCGCCCTCGCACATCCCCGAGGCGCTGATGATGACGGCCGGCCTCTTGACTGCCAGGAGGGCTTTAGACTCATCTGTGCTGTGGGTGTAAACCAGCCTGGAAAATCCGAAGGGGTCTTCTCCTCCATCGCTCAGGAGCAGCTTCTCCGTCTCCTCATCGTAGCACTCAGGATGCTGCCGGAAGATCTCAGTGATATTGGTCGCAAGCGGGCTGTCCACATAGACCGGCATGGATGGCACACGCTTTTCGTCCATCAGCTCATGCAGGTGATAGACCACATCCTGAGTCCTGCCCACGGCGAAGGCTGGTATGATGAGCAGTCCTCCCTCGCTGGCAGTCTCATTTACGATCCGGGCGAGCTTCTCCTTCGCCTCGCTCATGGGGCTGTGATGCCTGCCACCATATGTCGACTCGGTGATGAGCACATCCGCCCTCTGCACGGGCTCAGGGTCCCGCACCACAGCAGCGCCGCTCCTGCCCAGGTCCCCGGTGAAGACGAGGGTCTTGAGGTACCTCTCATCCCAGGCCTCCTCCACACTGCCACGTCCACCGGCTCCGCCTATCTCCAGTGTGACCGAGGCCGAGCCCAGTATATGCCCTGCATTCCTGAACGTCAGCCTGACGAAGGGCAGGATCTCCATCCTCCGCCCGCATTCCACAGTGCGAAAGAGCTTGAGGCAGGCCGTGGCATCGTGGAGGGTGTAGAGCGGCTCGACCGGAGGCAGCCCCTTTTCGGCATTCAGCTTATTGACGAACCTGGTATCTGATTCCTGTATTAGGGCTGAGTCGCGCATCATGGCGCTGCACAGGTCTCGAGTGGCCGATGTGGAGAATACGCTGCCGTCAAAGCCGTTCTTCACCAGAACCGGCAGCTTGCCGGTATGATCGAGATGGGCATGGGAGAGTATAACTGCGTCAATCGTCCGCACATCGAATGGTATCTCCGAGTTCAGCCTCCTCGCCTCCTGCCTCTTCCCCTGCACCTGGCCGCAGTCCAGCAGAATCTTATGCCCGTTTGCCTCCACGAGATGCATCGATCCTGTGACCGATTGCGCAGCACCCAAAAATCGAAGGATCAATTTCATTTCCCCGCATTCTATCGCCAGGTATGAGATAAATATCCTGTGCCAGGTGATGGAAAGGCTGATTAACTAAGCCAGACATATGCGGCAGACTATGATTCATCCAGACCGAATATTCTCATTCAAGGAGCTCGAGAGCGAAGATGACCTGGTAGAGGCCATGACAAACCACAAATGGCCCAAATGCTACGGCTTCAATTATGGAAAGCTGCTCTATCTGGGAGACTCCGACAGCGAGAGCCGCCCGGAGTACGCCGTCATGACCATCGACAGAACTGAAGGCCACCACGGAGTGCACGGCCGCGAAGTGGGACGGATTGCCCCTCTCGGCCTGCCTGCCGAAGAGGTGCGCCAGTTCATCCGGGATATGGAGGCTGGCCGCTACAGCAGCGAGACTTCCGTCTTCGTTCAGGTCGAGCCCATATGGCATCATAGCTGCCAGTTCTGCCGGCTGGAGGAGGATGAATAGGGATCAAATAGATTGGTGCTCATAGTAGCCGCCCCGGTCAATCCCAGGGGAGCCGACATATTCCATGCAGTGTCTCCAATGCCAGCGCTCCCCGCGACCTTTCGCCCTGAGAAGGGCTTTTCCACCTTTTTTGAGATAAAAGGCCGGCTGATTGCCATGCCGTCTGGATAAAATTAATATAATGGTATTAAGTATAACAATGTTTTCAATAGCATTTGCCGGATCGGCAGCATTGGAGGCAGTTGAAATGACAGAGACAAGAAACTTCGCCTTGAGGGACGATAAGGGCAATGAGATTGGGGTCTTTACAGGAAAGCAACCAAGACAGGCAGCGCTGAAGGCTGCCAACCGGGGCATAACCGACATCCGTCTTCGAGAGCGCGGCACCAAGAAGGTTCACGTGTTCGCCGGTGAGAGAGTCCAGGTGGCCAAACCCAAGGGAGCGCCTGCCTGGATGCCGGACAAGATCTGGAAGCCAAAGGTAAAGAAGGTGGGCGTGGAGAAGCTGGACGAGATCTGAATATACAACCTTTTTATCGTCATTTTTCAGTTGGCAAACGACGTTTCAGTGCAAGCCCAGGGAGACGTCGAGAGAAAGCAAAGGTTATTTCTCCAGGCTGTCCTATTTTATGCCGGTGTTATAATGGATGTACTCTGGCTCAGGGAGGAATTGGTAGAGTCCCTTTTGACAATCGATGAAGCGATAGCATCCGTGCAGGAGGCCTTTCACGACCACGGCCTGGGGCTGGTGCAGATGCCGCCCAAGTCCTATCTCAAATTCTCGAGGTATGACGGCGATCTGCGAACCATGCCCGCCTATCTGGTGGAGCGGGACCAGGCTGGAGTCAAGATCGTCAATGTTCATGTGGCAAATCCAGAGAGGGGCCTTCCCACTGTTATGGCCCTCATCGTCCTCAACTCTCCACAGACAGGCGCGCCCCTCGCCGTAATGGGGGGAACTTTCATCACAGCCATGCGCACGGGTGCAGCCGGAGCCGTGGCTGCAAGAGCCCTGGCCCGGAAGGATAGCCGGGTGGTGGGCATGATCGGGGCCGGCGTTCAGGCGAAGACGCAGCTTCTGGGCCTCTCCCGCTGCTTTGAGATCGAAAGGGTGCTGATATTCGACGCACTGGAGGCGCACTCCAGGTCACTGGAAGGAGATGGCCGGAGGTTTTTGGACTGCGACCTCCAGGTAGTCTCCAGCGCCCGGCAGGCCTGCCGGTGCGATATCCTGGTCACCACCACCCCCTCACGCCGGCCTGTGGTGGAGGACTCCTGGATTCTGCCCGGAACGCACATCAATGCCATCGGAGCCGATGCAGCCGGCAAGCAGGAGCTCTCCTCCTCACTCATGGCCAGGGCAAGGATCGTGGTGGATGATATGGCCCAGGCAGTACACTCCGGAGAGGTGAATGTGCCCATCAGCCAGGGCATCCTCCAGCCGGAAAAAATACATGCCCAGATCGGCGAGATCCTGGCCGGCAAACGGCCCGGCCGGATGAGCGAGGATGAGATCACCGTATTCGACTCCACGGGCCTTGCAATTCAGGATGTGGCAGTCGGCCATGCCGTCTACAGGAAGGCTCTCTCTGCGAGAGCTGGAATGAGGCTGAAGATAGACTGAGGATCCCGTGTCTGCAGACGGGCAGGCCTTAGCCGCAATCTATATCAATTTTGACATAAACGAGGGGCTGGTTAATATGGCCAAAGAGAAAAAGAAGAGCAAAGGTCCGAAAGATCGCAACAGCAATTACCAGATGGAGAATGGAAATGCAGTCTCCAGAAAGAAGGAGAAGAGGCCTGCTGCGGCAGCGTCCGCCCACTCCAGGGCAGAGCAGCCGAGGGGCCTGCTATCCGGCATCTCCAGCAGCATCTCCAGTGCCACAAGCAGCATCGGCAAGATGCTAAAACACTGATCTCTGAAAAAACCTGCTCGGAAGGCATACCACTTCCGGGCTTATATTTTTCTATGCCTGCTCTTGGGTTCTGCTCTGAAACTCCTGCTGCACATCGCAGCCCAGCTTGCCGATGGCATCGGAGCGGCACTGCCTGCAGTGCTTCATCTGCCTGATGATCTTGCCCAGCTCCTCCTGGATCTTCCGCTTCTCCTCAGGCGATGGGGGCTTGATGTTGGCGAACTTGTACTGGGGGATGAGGGGCATCACATTGTGGATGAAGACGCCCATGGACTTGATCTTCCTCGCAATGTCAAAGACGTGCTTGTCATTGATGCCGGGGATGAGAACCGTGTTAACTTTGATTATCTTCTTGAGCTTTACGGCCTGCTCGATTCCCTTGAGCTGCTGGTCGCGCAGAAGCGTTGCCGCCTCCAGGCCTTCGTACCTCTTGCCCTGGTAGTACACATAATCGTAGATCTGCTGGCCGATCTGGGGGTCGATGGCATTCATTGTCACTGTGATATTGCAGACGCCGAGGCGGTCCAGATCGGCTATCCTGTCGGGCAGGAGCAGGCCGTTGGTGCTGATGCAGAGGATCATATTGGGATACTTCTCCCCCACAAGGCGCAGCGTCTCAAATGTCTCTTCATTGGCCAGCGGCTCGCCGGGACCTGCGATCGCAACCACTTTGATATAGTGATACTTCTCCAGCACCTGGTCGACGCGCTCCAGTGCCTCTTTGGGCTTGAGGACCTGGGAGGTGACACCCGGGCGCGACTCATTCACGCAGTCGAAGTCGCGCACGCAGTATCTGCACTGAATATTGCATTTTGGGGCCACGGGCAGGTGCATCCTGCCAAAGGAGTGACAGGCCTTCTCGCTAAAGCAGGGATGCTGCTGGATCCTCCTAAGCTGCTCCGGGTCGTATGGAATCTCCCTTCCACCGACATTGGCAACGGGATAAGTATCTATGCTCATGATGGGCTCTCCGCCTGTACCCTGTATATCGCAGCCTGTCTAAAAGACTTGCGTCCGGAGACAAAGTACTTTAAGGATGCAGGAAAAGGCAGAAATGTATGCCAGAAAAGGACAAGATTGTCATATGGCCGATATACTTTGATGCCGGACGCTCCCGGACGGAGGGCAGGATGGTGCCGCTTGAGGATGCGGTCAGCGATCCCAATCTGGATATGATCATCACTGCCGCCCTCAAGTCCGGATTCAAGCCTGAGGTCGAGAGGGATCGAAAGCATCCCAAGACCTGGCACCTGGCTGAAGCCTCCGGCAGGATAAAGGTTACCAAGATGAGCAGCAAATCAGCGGCTTTGAAGAGGATCGCCGGCTCGCTGAAGATGAAGTATAAGAAAAAGGGGCGCCAGGTTTAAGACTATTTAATATAAAAATATCTGGAGATAGAACAGGAAATGGATAAGCATCAGAAATTTGGTCCCATGAATACTATGATCAGGCGGCTGGTTCTCGATGTTTTGAAGCCCCATGTCCCAACCATTCTGGATCTCGCCAGAGCCCTGGCCAAGGTGAGCGGGGTCTCCGGCGTCAATCTCAGCCTCGATGAGGTAGACCAGGAGACGGAGTCCGTCAAGGCCACCATTCAGGGAGAGGACATCGACTATGATGAGGTGGAGGAGGTCATAAGAAACTTCGGCGCGGCGGTGCATAGCATCGACGAGGTTGTGGTTGGAAAGGAGATGGTCAAGGAGTTTAAGACCCTCCAGGAGAGGTGAGGGATCGGAGGGGCGAAGGAAGTGGAGTGCCGAAGATATGATCGACCTGCACACTCATACCACATTCAGCGACGGAGAGCTGATCCCGTCTGAACTCGTGCGCCGGGCGGAGAGCATCGGATACTCGGCCATAGGCATAACAGACCATGCCGACTATACCAATATCGAGCACATCCTGGGCTGCGTCTCAAAGATAAAGTATCTGGAAGACGTGCTGGATATGCGCATTCTGGTGGGCGCGGAGCTGACCCACGTCCACCCAGCCAAGATCGGACCGCTGGCAGCCTTCGCGAGGAGGCTGGGGGCGGAGATCGTGGTGGTGCATGGGGAGACTGCAGTGGAGCCCGTGCGCCCCGGCACCAACCTCGCCGCCCTGCAGGCGGATGTGGATATCCTGGCCCATCCCGGATTCATCACAATGGAGGAGGCAGAGCTGGCCCGCGACAATGACGTATGCCTGGAGATAACATCCCGCTCAGGACACAACATCACAAACGGCCATGTCGTGCGCATGGCAAAGCTGGCTGGGGCGAAGATGGTGGTGGACACGGACAGCCATGCCCCAGGCGACCTCATAAGCGGGAGCCGGGCCGTAGAGATCGCCATGGGAGCCGGCCTGGAGAGGCATGAAGCTGCTGCTATAGTGGAGCAGCATGCACTGATCAACGATAGATGGGGCAGGTAAGGGGTTGACTCAATAGACATAGTTGCTGTCGACATCTCCGGCCGGCACAGGGTGCGGGGCCGCTACGAGATGGTCTGCGCTGCCGTATCACTTCGCATCTCCCCTGTTTTTATTGAGAAGGTCCATGAGGTCAGGCTCCTGCACCGCCTGGCGGATTCGCTGGACATCAGAATGATTGCCGATTTCATAGGCGAGACATGCATCTGCCTTCCAGGAACGGTTGTGGCCGAGCCGGGAGACCTCTACAACCTGGAGATCTGGCGGGCAAAGAGCATTTTGGGCAGGGACTTCAAGTATCCTGAGACCATAGCCGAGAGAACTGCTGTGGAGATGGCCCATCACATATCGGTGGCCGGAAGAAGGCTTATCATAAAAGAATGAGTTGGGATCTTCAGACATGGATGATGAGATAAAGGAGAGGACAGCCGTCCTGCTCCTGCGGGAGAGCCATAATAAGCCGCCAGACCCGCACAGGATGAAAGAGCTTCGAGGCCTTGCGGAGGCGGCAGGCTACAGAATTGCAGCCGAGATCTCCCAGAGGAGGGAGAGGGATCACCGCTACCAGATCGGCCGGGGCAAGATCGAAGAGGCCGTGGCATACCGCTCTGACAAGCTGATATTCTATAATCCCTTAAGCCCCGGACAGGTCTACAACATCAGAAGCGAGTTTTCCGTCACAGTCATCGACAGGTTCAACCTCATACTGGAGATATTCGCCCGCCGCGCATCCAGCCGCGAGGCCAAGCTGCAGGTGGAGCTGGCACGGCTCAGCTACGACGCGCCCCATGTGAAAAATGCCATCTCTATCAAGAAGCTGGGAGAGCAGCCCGGGTTCCGGGGCTCAGGCGCATACGAAGAGGCCATGTACCACGACATCAGGGGCAGGATGGCCAGGATACGGGCGGACCTGCGGAATGTGCAGAGCCACGGGGAGGACAGGAGGAGGAGGAGAAGGGAGATGGGCTTTGACCTGGTGGCCCTGGCCGGCTACACCAATGCCGGAAAGTCAACGCTTCTCAACGCCCTCACAGGATCGCAGGTGGCTGCCGGGGATCAGCCCTTCACAACTCTTTCGCCCACCACGAGGGCCATGTCCATATCTGGGAGGAGGGTGCTGCTCACCGACACTGTTGGTTTCATCGATGAGCTGCCTCACTTTCTCATCAATGCCTTCCGCTCCACCCTCTCAGAGATATCCGATGCGGACCTCGTGCTGCTGGTGGCGGACATGAGCGACCCCCTGGAGCTGCTGCGCCGCAAGCTGGCTGCATCCCATAAGGCCCTCTGGGACTGCGATGTGAGGGCGCCCGTAATCACCGTCCTGAACAAATGCGACCGTCTGGATGAGAGGCATGCTGTGGAGAAGGCGGAGGGAGTCAGTGATCTCTCTCCCTGCCCTGTACTCGCCTCAGCCCGCTCCGGACGCGGCCTGAATGCGCTGAAGAAGTGCATAATGGAGCGCCTGCAGCCCTTGCGGGAGTACGAGATCAGCCTGCCCTACACATCTCAGGGCCTGTCCGAGCTCTCCCGGCTCTACGAGACAGCGGAGCTTTTGGCTGTGAGATACGAGGACCGGCTCGTTGTCAGGCTGCGAGGGCGGGAGGAGACGGTGGCCAGGGCAGGCCTCGCCGGTGGGCGGCTGCTCTGATCTATTATGTCCGAAATCATCCGGGAGCATTTTCAGCTCAAAGAGACCATAGTCACCATATCTGCAAAGGAGGCGGGGCACATAGATGCCGCCAAAGAGGCCATCCGAAGCCAGCGTGCATATCTTGAGGAATTCATACGCAGCGATCCCTTCTTTCAGATAACACTGGAGCCATACGACCTGTACTCCCGTCCTGGTGGCACGGGGCGAGCGGAGGCTCCTGCCATTGTGAGATGGATGGTGGAGACGAGCTCAGTCTTTCATGTCGGCCCCATGGCGGCTGTGGCCGGGGCCATCGCAGGATTTGCCGTTTCGGCCATGATTGAGGAGGGGGCAGCCTATGCCGTGGTCGATAACGGCGGAGACATCTGCATTTTGAACGATCAGCCCCTGCTTGTGGGAATCTACGCCGGCCCATCCCCCATTCGCGACCTGGCCTTCCAGCTCCCCGCCAGGGAGAGGCCGGTTGGCATCTGCACAAGCTCTGGAACAGTTGGGCCATCCATATCCTTCGGCTTTGCCGATGCCGCAGTAGCCGTATCCAGGGATGTGGCCTTGGCGGACGCCGCTGCCACGGCCCTGGGAAATGCAGTTACGGTGTCCGGCCCGCTGGAGGAGTGCTTTTCTGTCGTGGACAGGCCTGGGATAGAGGGGGCCCTGCTCATACGCGGCGACAGGATGGCCATGTGGAGGGATCTGCCGCCGCTGCGGCGCGTCCATGTGGGTGCGGAGAGGATCACAAGGGGATGATATAGACGGTGAGCTATAAGTGAGAAGACTTCCATCAATACAGTTCGGACCTATCACAATCAAAGTCCGTCAGGAAGGTCAGGAGAGACTATGAGACGCAATATCAGACAGAAGAGGCCTTTTCATGTCATGATCATCCCAACACTTGGATGTCCCTCCAAATGCGCTTACTGCTGGAGCTCGGAGGTGGGCTCGCCCATCATGAGCATAGATACTGTAAACGAGATTGTGGCCTGGCTCAAGGAGTTCAGAGACGATCCTGTGACATTCACATTTCACGGCGGAGAGCCTCTCCTCGCAGGTGCCGGCTTCTACAGAGAGGCCCTGCCCCGCCTTTCGGAAGAGCTCGCCCACCTGCAGCCCAACTTCGCACTGCAGACCAATCTCTGGAGGCTGACGCCTGAGCTGGCAGACGTTCTGGCCGAATATAAGATCCCCATCGGCTCCAGCCTGGACGGGCCCCAGGAGCTCAACGACCTGCAGAGGTCTGAGGGCTACTATGAGAGGACGATGAAGGGCTATGAGCTGGCGAAGAGCCATGGCCTCTCAGTCCAGTTCATCTGCACATTCACATCCTACTCAGTGCAGTTCAGGGAGGACGTATTCAACTTCTTCCTGAATAACGGGCTGACATTGAAGCTTCATCCAGCTCTGCCATCCATGAAAAGCGATGAGCCGGATAAATGGGCTCTGCCCCCGGAAAAGTACGGAGACCTGCTGGTCTACTTGCTGGATAAATATCTGGAAAACATGGAACAGATAGAGGTCAGAAACATCAATGACTATGCCCGCTGTGTCTTCACCGGCCGGGGGACTGTCTGCACCTTCGTCGACTGCATGGAGAATACATTCGCAGTGGGGCCGGACGGCAGCATATATCCATGCTATCGTTTTGTCGGCATGCCGGAGTATGTTATGGGCCATGTACGGGACCGTCCCAGCCAGAAGGAGCTCGCCGAGTCTGCAGCGGGAGCGCGCATGCTCAGCTTCAAGGAGAATGTGGACAGGCAGTGCAGGGGCTGCAGGCACATCCGCTACTGCCGGGGTGGCTGCCCCTATAATGCCATGGCGGCCGGCAACGTGAAGGGCGTCGATCCCTACTGCCAGGCATACAGAAGGATCTTCGACGAGATATCTGATCGTTTCAATAGGGAGATGATGGGCTCCTTCGGCCTGGAGATGGGCGGCGCACCCTTAGGGAGGGAAGAGGGCAGCCGTCCGGCCATCATGCCTCTGGTCAGAAAGCTGGCCTCAAACTAAAAAATTTAATTCATCTGGCGTTGCTTGAATGGGCTCTGCTCGTAGGGCTTTACCTCGGTGCCGGGCGTCCATGTATCCTGGGCGAAGTCGTAGATGCTCTCTCCAGTCCAGGCTACAGTCTTGTCCTTGCCGGCTGCGCTGGCGGTATAGACCGGCGACTGGGCAGCAGAGGATGTGTAGTTATCCTTCAGGAAGTCGTAAATGGAATAGGTCGAGCTCGCCAGCGTGGTGTTATTGCGAGTCATGTTCCTCAAAACGCCTACCGCCTGGTCTGCCACGGGAGGCACAAACCCGCTCGGCGTCCAGCTATCGTTGAGGAAGGAGGCTATAGATGCTGTTGTATACAGGGCGCTCTCGGAGGGCGTTGCCTTCTCAGCTATTTTATCCTTTAGAACAGGAGCGGCAGGCTCAGCAGTGATTGCGGGCAGAATCCCGCTCAAAGCCACCAGGGCAATCAATACAAGTGTAATATGTCTCATGGTTTCTGCATTATCCTTCAGGTATCCATAAAGCTTTCCGTCGAGCCGTCGAGAACGGCTTTGAGCTCGGATGTCGTCGCATCCATGTGCTCGCTCAGGTATTTTGCAACTCGTGGATCGTGCACCAGCCGGCAATCGATGCAGCTCCAAAACCTCTTTCCCCTTTTGGTCGTGACAAATCTACCCAGTTCCTCGTCCTTGCACGGATAAAGCGGACAGAAGCAATGTGTGCAGACCTGTCCCTCGAAATGGTGGCAGGGATAATACTGGCAGTTGTCCCTTCCCGTAGACTGCACAGGCTGGTCTGCGGCCGTCCTCATCAGGCAGGGATCGTCTGCCACCAGGCCGTCCGCCCCCAGCCGCAGAAGCCATGCCGCCTCCTCTGTGCTCTTCACAGTCCAGGGATAGATTGAGATGCCCTGGCTGTGAGCCTCTTTAAAGAGCCTGGGGCTGACCCTCCTCGGGAATATGGAGCTGGCATTGGCCCAGAGGGCCAGCTCCACCGGCCGGACCGGCAGGGAGGATATGATGATTCCTGTCTTCAGGTCGGATATCTCCGAGAGCTCGCGCAGGCTGGAGTGATAGAATGAGGTCACAATGCACTCTTTTCCATGCAGGGCCTCCGCAACCAGAGCCTCAAGCCCCTCTTCCTTCATCTCCACCACAAGAGCCATCCCCAAATGGCCGGACAGCTCTGCAGCCTCATTGAGCGTGGGGACATTCCAGGCTTTCAGCTCCTCAAGGCTGAGATCCTCCACAAGGCCGCAGCCTCCCGTCGTCCGGTCTATGCTCTCGTCGTGCATCAGCACAAGCTCCCCGTCGCGACTGAGGCGCAGGTCCATCTCCACATAGTCGGCACGGCACCTGGCCGCTGCCCTTATGCCCTCCAGGCTGTTTTCCGGAGCCAGGGCGGCAGCGGTGCGGTGGGCTATAACCTGAGCCATTGCCCATCCCTTCTCCTGGAAAATATATTACTCTTTGGCTGAAGGCGGCAAAGTATTATACTTCAAGAGGGCGCTGTTTTCGCTGAATGCCTGAGAGTCTTGAGAGGTTTTGTAACCTGAAGAGAGATGCTGCAGAGATAAATGTAGATCCCCTTCAGCGGGGCGGGATACTGACGCAGCAGGCGCGCGCCGCATTGCTGGAATGGGGGGACGGCTACTCGGTCTGCGACTTTTGCGACGGCAGGCTGGATCACATCAAGAACCCTCCCATAGAGGATTTCGTGCATGGCGTCCTTCCCGGCTTTCTCGGAACCGATGAGGTGCGGATCACCCACGGTGCGCGTGAGGGCAAGTTCGCTGCTATGCATGCCCTCTGCGAGAAGGGGGACTGGGTGGTTATGGACGCCCATGCCCACTATACATCCGTTCTGGCAGCTGAGAGGGCTGGGATGCATATCGAGTATGCGGCATCAAGCGGGGCGCCGGAGTATGCCGTCTCCGCCGACTCTTATGTGCAGGCCATCGAGCGGGCTTATGAGCACAAAGGCAATGTGAGCATGGCAGTTCTGACATATCCTGATGGAAATTATGGAAACATTCCTCCAGCTAGGGAGATCTCCGATGCATGCCACGACTACGGTGTGCCACTGCTTCTCAACGGGGCCTATGCAGTTGGTAGAATGCCGGTATCAGCTCGCGATCTGGGTGCTGACATAATCGTGGCCAGCGGCCACAAGTCAATGGCAGCCTGCGGGCCGGTGGGGCTGATCGGAGCCTCCCAGGAGTATGCCGGACCGCTCTTCCGCCTATCCTCTGAGAGGAAGAACAAGGAGGTCGAGCTTTTGGGCTGCACTGTGCGCGGCGCGCCGCTCATAACTCTGATGGCCTCATTTCCGTCTGTCGTGGGTCGCATCTCCCGCTGGCCTGAGGAGGTTGAGAAGGCCCGCTGGTTCTCCGCCGAGATGGAGAGGATGGGGATGGTCCAGCAGGGGGAGAGGCCTCATAACCACGACCTTATGTTCTTTTTGGCGGAAAATCTCTATCGGATATCGCAGAGCGCCAAGGAGGGCCGCTACTTTCTCTACAGAGACCTCAAGGAGAGGGGCATCTGCGGCATCAAGCCCGGGCTGACCCGCCAGTTCAAGCTCTCCACATTCGGCCTCTCCCAGGAGGAGCTGAAAAAGGTTCTGGCCGCATTTCAGGATATCATCGAGTCCTACGGCAAAGGGGCTTGAGGCATTTATATCATCAGGGGGGAAAGAATAACGAATACAAATCGTGCTAGAAATCTTGCCCTGGCCATGATGGCCGGAGCCCTGATATTCGCTTTTTCAGCCGCTGCCCAGGCATCAGGGGCTGCAAATGCAACAGTCGATGATCTGACAAGCAATGCTTCGAAGGGAAACGAGACTGCCTTTGATTGGTTCATGAAGGGGATGGACCTCTACTATCAGGAGAGGTACAATGAATCTCTGCAGGCCTATGACAGGGCTATCGACCTGGATCCGACAGACTATGAGGCCTGGAACAACCGGGGGATAGATCTCGGCATAATGGGACGCTATGACGAGGCCATAGCATCCTTCGAGCAGGCTGTGGCTCTAAACCAGTCCTATGCCGAGGCCTGGTACAACATGGGAGTGATCTACGACTTCAAGGGATACACATACACAGCAGTTCAGGCCTATAAGATGGCAACTCAGATCAATCCGGAGTACCAGAAGGCATGGGAGCGGAGAAATGTGGGCACCGATGCCGTGATGGCCCGGTCGCTCTCATGCTCGTGCAAGGATCAGATCGCCCTGGTCTGAAAGACTGGCGTCCCTGCAAGGGGCTTGTGGCCTAAATTTTCTCAAACATCCCCACCAGCTCGAACTCCCTCACATCCACCAGCCCCCTGTCGGTGAGCTTCAGCTCCGGTACCACAGGCAGGCATAGAAACGAAAGGGTC
>JAGPMN010000024.1 GCA_018052825.1 Methanothrix sp. | reverse complement strand
GTGGGGCTCCATCTGTCCCCTGCGGACCATCCGGGAGACGACCTCGTCGTATATCCTGTCCTTTGTGGAGCCCGGGCGGGCGGCCAGGAAGTCGGAGATGATGATCCTGACCTTCTCCTGGAAGGAGTGAAAGTCGTCCAGCTCGGTGATTATGGGGCCGCCGGTCTCGCCAGGCTTTGGCTTGCGGAAGTTGATGACAAGATCGCGCTTGTTGACCTTGTCGGCTGTACTTTGGTTGTATGTCTTTTGGCCAGTGTCAATATAAAGTGCAGAATCAGATTTTTCAGGAATAAAGCCGACCTCGGCCATAACATCCTGAATCAAAGTCCAGGTGCCTTCGTCGGTGTCGTGATAGCAGAGGGAGATGGCCCGGCCGGGCTTGAGGACACGGTAGCACTCTCTTAATGCCAGAAGCATGTCAGAAGTCCAACCCACGAGAGTTTTACCACGAATCTCATTAACAATGATCTCTTCATCATGCCATTGGGTATCTAAACCTAGCCAAGCTTCCCAAACGAAGTTAAGCTCACCATATTGGACATTACCAGCATAAGGTGGATCTGTGAATATGTAATCAACGGAGTTAGAAGCGATTAAAGAGATATCACAACTGCTTTGGGTTGAAACTAAAATGGGAATTTGACTTTGCATGAATGAGTTTCCTATCGTTTTTATAAGTCTCGCTTTTCCGGTGAACGACTCAAAGACGTGGATTTCCTTCCCGATTTGTGGTAAGTAGTAACTGTTAGAACTTCTCCGAGATTTAACTTCTTGTATTAGTTTACTTACATTTAACAAAGTGGCAGATAGAATAAACTGCAAGATATATTTAATCTCCGATTCTTGATCTAAATCCAAATTTGACTTAATCGCCGCCAACGCCCACAGGTTGCGCTTGGTGAAAAAATCCACCAATCGTTCTGCATCTTCAGGCCTAAAATCTTTTTTGAAGAGCATTCTATAGGGAATTGATGATTTAAGATCCACATCAGGATACCAGTGCGGTATCTCCTTGCCCTCGATCTCCCGGATCTTCCCGAGATCGTACAGCTCGAAGTACTCCCTCTTCTTCGGATCTGGGTCATCGTGCCTGCGCTCGCTCCTCGCAGGCTTGCAGCCGCTCTCGCAGATGTAGCTCACCAGCACAGGCACGGCCCCGAAATGCTCCGCTGAGGTCTTTATCTCCTCCTGGTGCCCCATCCTCTGGCAGTGGGGGCAGACTCTGATCTTTTTGGGCTTGCCCTTTGCTGTTCTGCCGTCGACCTCAGGGCAGTCGAACAGGGCCACGACCTCCAGGCAGCGGGGGCAGCGGAACCTCTGGGAGTATACGGTATAGGCTGTAGCCGCCTTACCGCCGCAGCGGTCGCAGCGGGTCTCGTAGAGCCAGTCGATCTCCGGCTTGACCCGCGCCTTCAGCTCCTCAAAGGCCCTCTGAAGCTCGTCCACATCCACTGGCGTGCAGTAGTTCTTGGTGATGAATGTGGCAGCCGGGCTGCGGTCAATCGCTATCGCCTTCCGCCCCTCCATCAGAGCCGCGAGAGCCGTGCCCCCCGAGCCGCAGAAGGGATCGAGTACGATGTCTCCGGGCCTGGTGTAGTGGCGGATGTACTGGCGTATGGCATCATGGGGCTTCTTGGACCAGTAAGTGTGCATGTTGTATATGGCTGTGGCCTTGGTTGTGGTGATGGGCTCGTTGAATGGCGGGACATCATAGCGGTCTGTGGCCGGATCGTATGGCCGCATGTTCTCCTCCACGAACTCTCTGAGGCGCGGGTTGGGGCGGTCGCCTGAGTAGTAGCCCTCAGGCATCTTCGGAACTGGGCGCTTGCGCTGCGCTGATTTATGGCGGTTGTCTGTCCAGGCGGTCATGGCGGGATCCCTCTTATCTGACCAAGGCTCTCGCTGCCTCCTTAAGGCGGACCAAGTTTATGCCGCCTTCGGTTGGAGAGTTATGGATTTTCGTGAATAGATGTAATGATGATGCCTTGAACCCTGTGGATCGGCTTGCTTGACCGTTCGGTTGTGACCAGCTCCTCTGACCCACACAAGATGGCTGCTGCCACATGCAAAGAATCCATAGCCGAAAGGCCAAACAAGCGAGCAACTCTGTTTGCATCTCTCATTATCGTGGCCAGATCATCCTCCCAAAAGCTGACAGAATCAAAAAATGCCTCGTAGAATTCAGCCTCATACCTTTTCTGATTGTAAACCGCCTTTGGGAGTACCTCAAGCTCGACAAAAGGACTTGATGCGAACTCACGAGATTGGTCGTCCAGAATCTCAAGCGCTCTTATTGAAGGGGCATCCTTACCTCTAGCAGCCGCAATCAGCACACCGGAATCAATAAATGTCCTCTTCCGGATCAATCCGCGTCTCCTCGGCGTGTTGCGACCTCTTCTTCGATTTCATCCCATCCAAGAAGGGGCTCCCCGGATGCCACAATCCTTTTTCGAATAGACCAGAGTCGCCGGCCCAGGGGCGTCTTTGGCTTGAACTCAAAGCCTGTATCCTCAAGAGGATGGTCCGCCTCTAGCAGCGGCTCTTTTTTTGTAACTGCAGATTCATTTTCGCAGATCATTTAATCTCCTTTTCTCAGTCTTGCCAAATTAAGATTTCGACTGCATCTTTCAGTCGTTCGCCAGAGCGGGTAGCCCTCAGGCATCTGTGGGACTGGGCGCTTGTCGCGGCGCGAATTTCTGGCGGTTGTCTGTCCCGCAGGCCAACGTTGCTTTTTCAGAGGTCATGGGAGTCATCCATTATCGCTCATCTCGGCTGCTCACACACTGCAACCCCTATCTCATCAGCATCCTTAACACCTTCTGTCATTTAGATCACTTTCGCCCTCCCTGCGCACCCTATTTAATCCTGAAATGGCATTTGGCTATCATCTGAAATAAAAACGCTGGCATTGAGATGAAGCAGTACGAAATAAGGGATCCCGTTTATGGATTTGTATCCTTCAACGAATGGGAGAAAGAGATCATCGACCATCCCGCCTTTCAGAGACTTAGGAGAGTACGTCAGCTCGCTCTGACGGATATGGTCTACCCTGGAGCAGTTCACACCAGATTCGAGCACTCGCTGGGAGTGATGCATCTCGCAACTAAGATGTACGATTCCATTGTCAATAGCGGCCATGGCTTGCTGGTAGATCGCTTGAGCTATAATGATGCCGGACTTAATACGGATAGGCAGCTCATTCGTCTTGCAGCGTTGCTCCACGATGTAGGGCATGCTCCATTCTCCCATGCATCCGAAGAGATAATGCCTGTAAATGCCGGAAAAGATAAGCCATTCAAGCACGAAGATTATACTGTATCAATTATAAAAAACGTATTAAAAACCGTCATCGAAAATCATGCCATAAACAGAACCAACTACAGGATCGAAGCTGAAGAGGTGGCAGCATTGATTGAAGGAAATCCTGAGATTTTGGGCGAGAGGATCTTCTGGAAAGTGCTCATCTCCAGCCAGCTTGATGCCGATAGAGGCGATTATTTGTTGAGGGACTCGTATCACACAGGTGTCAAATACGGGATTTACGATCATTCCAGGTTGATAAACACGCTTGCACTGGGCATAGAACCTGAATCCGGCGAGGTTGTTCTCGGGGTGGACAGAGACGGCTGGCATGTGGCTGAGGCAGTCGTCATTGCCCGGTATCAGCTCTTCACCCAGGTCTATTTCCACAAGACGAGAAGGGCCTTTGATTATCACCTCACGAACGCCATGATGCATGTGCTGGAGGGAGGAAGATTTCCCGGCCCGGAACCCTCATCCATAGAGCGATTCATCGGCCTTGATGATTATACGATCTGGAATCGGTTCAGCATCGAATCCGATGATCCGGACTGCTCCGCAATAATGAACAGGCGGCACATCAGAGAGGTCTATTCAACGCCAGAAGTGCCAAGCCAGGGGGATGAGGCGGAACTGCAGGCTAAAAAGAAATCTCTCGAAGACGCTGAAGTAACATTCTATGAGGATATGTCCGAGAAGCCATGGTATAATCTGAATAACAGCAAAAATGGCGATAAGGAGATAATGATTGTGTCCAGAAAAGAAGGCAGTGCACGTCCGCTCTCCTATTACTCAAACATAGTAAAAAATATAGGTGATGTCAAACAAATAAGAATCTATGTAAAGCCAGAAGATCGTTTAAGAGCTGAGGAGGTTTTGCGATGAGTCCGGGCAAGAGTTCTGATGGTAGCATGTTCAGGAACTCGGGATTAATGGGTTATCTGGTGAAAAGCCTGAACCAGAAATATCCAGATAGGCAAATCGGGAAGACTGTAATACAGAAAATGATGTATATGCTTTCAAGAAATGGAATAGCGGAATTCGATTTCTCAATGTACCATTATGGCCCTTACTCATCAGATGTTGCCGGGGAACTCGATTTTGCAGAACGAAACGGCATAGTGGAGATGCGTTGGGTGGACGAAAAGGGGTATTACATAAGACCGACCGGCAAAGCAGATGAGCTCTCCATCCTTTTGAATGATGTGGAAAAGCATGCTGTGGACAAGCTGGTTGAGCAGTTTGGTCATTTTAAAGCTATAGACCTCTCCCTGATAGCCACTGCGCTTTACCTCAAAGATAATTTCGGGGTTAAAGATGAGAGGCTCGTGGATGCAGTCCATAACGCCAAAAAGAAGTACGCTCCGGCGTATATCGAGGGTGTACTGAAAGCAGGCGGAATTATCTGATTAATACCTATTTGCCAGGGGTGCAGTCCCCATTCAGCCCTGCTCTTGGAGCGTCCATATGTGGTCGTTGGCTATCAGGTCCACGGGCAGGAAGATATCTCCAGATCCCGGAAACATTGTTATCTTCTCCCCGGTGCGCTTTCCTGGCAGAAGCAGCAGGGCTCGCTGTCTATCTGTGGACAGCGCGCGAAGAGGGCTCAGGTCCACGTCGTAGGCGAACAGGATCTCCAGATCCTTCATCACCACCATGCCTTGTTTGAGGGTGGATCTGAGAAACTCCTCAAAGGCCCGGTTGACCCTTGCCCTGACTGCCTCCGGATACCTGGCCTCTTCGGCAGCGAGCCTTGTAAACTCATCCTGAGGAATGACAGAGAGAACGCCCGCTGTGACGGATACCGGCTCCGGAAACGGGCTGCCATCTGGCATGGTGACCTCGCATAGCCTCGGCGCGAAGCGCTCCAGGGCATCATAGGAGCCCACCACGCCGTAAAGATGTCTGCCTGCAGCAATGCGAAGCTTGCTCAATAAAGCCTCGATTATTTCAGTATCCTTCAACTCCCCTCCTCCTGTTCCTCTGCAAAGCTCGATTTTCTTCAAACTGCCAAAAGCTTCTTGTGGTCGTTATATCCCTCTAAAGGCTCTCAATTTTATCCACAACTTCGTCAATTCTGTATCTGGTAGTAAACTGGCGGATGCCATCTATCTCAGATATTTTGGAGATGATTTTATGGTTCCTCAGTTCGTAAAGGCCTGTGAGCAGGCTGTCTGGATTCCAGAGCATGGCGCGAATGATGCCGTTGCTCTCCAGTTCGCAGATCTCATACATTCCTGGTGTGGGAAACTCACTGTGGATCACATAGGCAAGAGACGCCAAGAGCGGTTCGCGATAGGAGAAGCTGATTTGCCTTCTATCAGACCTGATGATGCCTCCGGCTACAAGGGTATCAATGACCGCCCTGGCGCACTTATCTATGGCCTTCGAGTCAGGGTAGCGACCTGCCAGATACTCGCGAATCCTGAATCTCTCTATATGGCCGTAGCCGATTGCCGGCAGCAGCATCTGCTGGCTGAAGGCCACCATCAGCGGCTCGGCTTTGCAGAATCGGTAAAAGCAGACATCTCGCAGCTCCTGGCACCCTGAGAAATCTCTGGCAAAGGATTGCAGGGCGGGATCTCCTCTGCCATCTGGAAACATCCGGTTTACAATATAGCGGACATACCTGTCCCTTGTCGCCAGGGCGCTGAAGGGGAGATTCTCTCTCAGATAAGCCTTGATAATGTCCAGGTCAGTCGTGTCTGGAAGGCTGGGAAGAAGCTCAATGGCTTCCTCTAGTATTGAATTTGTAAATAAACCGCTCTTGCGCCTGTTTATGCTCCTCCCGTGAGATGTCTGCCGTTTATTCGACTGATATTCGCTAGCAACAGGTTGTGACTTGCCATCATCACTCTGTTCCTCTTGAATTTTATGGGTGCGGAGATGTCCGGCAAGCTTAAGCAGTGTTGCCGTATATGGCCTCACTCCCTCTACACTGCAGAGGACATGGAAATCCATAGATAAAACATTATCCAGACTCCCGAACTCATTCAGAAGTCTATGAGCGAGGGGTCCGGGACGGTCTTTATTCGGAGCATAGCTGAGTAGCAGCTCAAGAAGAGCCTCGTCCGTAAGCGTATTTGGCATGCCTGAAACAAAATCCTCTCTTAGCTTCCGCCTCATCATTTGTTCGGTCTTGCTGGCCATTTGCTCCTCATCAAGAACCTATGAGGGCAAACCCAAATTAGATTTTTGGTCAGCATTGAGTTCTGGGTAGTCTGCCTTTATTGAGTTGACTGGCCGCTGGCAGATCGTGTGAATTAGATGATAGGAGATGGCTGCATTTGATTGCTCTCTCTTAAGCGCACACTACCTCGGTGAAGTCTCATGAGGGCGTTTTCTTGTTCAACAACTCATTATCAGTAGACTATCCGAACTCTCTGCACTCTCAAAACAGTGCTTGGATCGCAGGATCTCCAATATGAATGAGATGGCCGATGAGATTAGGGCCTGGGAACAGGAACGGAATTCAACAGGAGCAACAGTTAGAGGGACGCTCAGCAAAGATAATGCCCGGATAAAACTGCAGAGGCATTATTCAAATATTCAAAATTAAGTCGCTCTTCCTGACCATCCCCGCAGCAAGCTGTGGGTTATTCGAATAAAATAAATCAGGCAGGGCTCTTTTGCCAACCCTGCTCTACCTCGGTCCCGCTTAGGATCAGTATCTCCTGGGAGACCTGGCTGGCTTGTGCTTCTGATAGCAATCGCTGCAATAAACCGGCCTGGATCCATCTGGTTTGAAGGGAACCTGACATGTCTTTCCGCACTCAGCGCAGGTGGCATCGTGCATCTCTCTCGGGCCTCTGTTGAAGCCGCCTCTGCTTCCGCTTCCGTATCTCTCCATTTATTTCACTTACCTTTGGCATCGATTCCCAGAATCGATCCTTGCTTTACAAACATCCCATCAAACTCAATTGAAGCGACGCTTATGCAGCCTGTCCTACGGGGATCGGCTATTTGATATATCTTTCGGTCCGTTTCTAATGCGGTGGCGTCGTTTGCATAATACTTATATATTCTTCGTTCAGCAGTTGGTAGGAGCGAGGTGGGCCGCGTGGTGATAAACATGTGGCAGGTGTGGGGAGGGAATATCCCGACTCTGCCCGGTGAGGTCTAGGCCTCTGAATCTTGAATCTGATGCATGTTTGGGCCGATGAAACGGAGACCGAAATTTCCCGCAAAACGCGGAGCAGTAGGACGGGATGAAGCAGCTATGAGATGGCATAGGAATGCATTTGTTGGAAAGACGGCCCGGATATTCATCGTGTTTGCACTGGCGGCCATTATGATTGGGGGAGCAGTGATCTTGCCGCCTGCCTTCGCTCAAGACCGCGGGAAAAATTCCTCTGAGCAGGCTGGTGAGATCTCCAGCCTCTGCCGGGAGCTTCTCTTTCCCGGTGCCCCCCTCACCATGACCGACGCAAATCTGCCAGGAGCGCTGAACGTCTATTCGCCTCTGGTGGTCGACTGCTGGGAGCGCGGCTGCCGGCCCTGCGAGCTTTTAGACCCAAAGATCAACCAGATGGCAGCGGACTTCAAAGGCAGGATCGTATTCGCCAAGGTCTGCATCGACGACAATCCGGAGACGATGATAAAATACGGAGTTGAGAGAACCCCCACACTACTCATCTTCAATAACAGCAATATGGTCTACAAACATGTGGGGAATTATCCGATAGATGACCTCAAGCATATAATTTTAACAGTATTGCATATGAGATGAGGTCTTCACTTCCGCTGATATGCTGGCAGTTCAGCCCTTGTAGCTCCCTCCAACCAGCTCGCGAATGCGTTCGGCGATCCTCGGCCCCACCAGACCCACCTCCTGCAGCTCTGCAGAGGATGCAGTCATGACCTTCTCCACAGACCCGAAGTGCTTGAGCAGATTTCTGGCCACAGCCGGACCCACGCTGGGAATTGCGGATATCAGATACTCCTGCTGCTCCTTAAGCGTACGGGCGCTCTTGTGGCCGTGGACCTTCGGCTCCCTCCCCTCCCGGCCCTCCCTGCGGGCCAAAATGGCTATCACCTCTGCGGTCTCATCTCGGTCCTCAGTGGGGATGATGGGAAGGCCGTAGTCTATGGCAATCGAGGCCAGAGCTCCGCGGATGGAGGAGGCTGCGACCTGGCGGGCATAGAGGTCCCGCCCCTCCAGTATAAGGACCGGCCGGTCGTATGCCCTCTTCAAGTCGGTTATCTGCCGGAAGAGGTTTCTCTCCGGATCTATGATCGAGTCCACAAAATCCCTGGCGGTCTTGCGCTCCACCGCCACCCTGTCGCTGACCACATAGTCTCCCACCTCCAGATTGCGTAATTCGATCTCCAGCCCCCGTGCCTCCAGGAGCCTCGCCATATCCCTCTCCCTCGGGTCCACATAGATCCGGGAAGGGCCCGCATTGCCATCTGATGCCGCTGACCGCCCTGGCCCGTTGCCCTCGTTCAATTGCTCAGAAGTAACAGATATGCTGGCCGGCTGGGCCTGTTCCCCAGCGATCCGGGTTTGAC
Source organism: Methanothrix sp. (assembly GCA_018052825.1). Lineage (GTDB taxonomy): Archaea > Halobacteriota > Methanosarcinia > Methanotrichales > Methanotrichaceae > Methanothrix. Next base: position 19,053 of record JAGPMN010000024.1, on the reverse strand, counting down.
TGGTCGGCATCTTCGCTTGGCCGCCCTGGCGGCTCATCTCCCTCATCTGCCTGTTCATGGTCTTTTCTTTGCGGTCGGATATCCAGTAGTAGGCCTCATCGCGCGTGCCTCTGGCCATCAGCACCACCACCCGCCCAGCCCTGGCGCGCCCCGTCCTGCCCTTCCTCTGAATGCTGCGAATCTCAGAGGGCACCGGCTCGTAGAAGAGCACCATGTCCGTGGCAGGAATATCTATGCCCTCCTCTCCCACCGATGTGGCTATGAGCACATTGTAGTCTCCCGCCCGGAATCTCTCTAAGATCTCCGCCTGCTTCTTCTGGGAGAGGCCCTCGTCATGGTCGCGGCTGGACTGGCCCACGAATCGCACCGCCCGGATCCTCTCATCAGACTTGAGGAAGTTGATCAGGGAGCTGGCTGTGTCCCTGTAGTTGGTGAAGACCATGATTCTGGAATCTGGCTTGGCCTGGATCTGCTCCAGAAGGATCCTCCTCACCTCTGCAGGCTTTGGATGCTCCACATTGAGCTCTTTGAGAGCCTGGCAGATCCTGCGGAATTTAGGATCCTGCATTATGCGGCGGGAGGCCTTGGAGCCGCTCCGGGAGAGGGCTTCTCCCTCCAGCCTCTGCAGGTAGCCGGCCAGGGCCTCAGGCCCCTGAGTCTCGGCCAGCTCCACTGCATGGTAGATCTTAAGTATCTCTGCCATGAGGGAGATGGCCAGGAAGGTGGTGCGGCTGGCCTCTCCCCTCGCCTGGGCCATCAGGGCGGACTGCAGGCTCAAGAGCTCCTTTCGGGAGGATGTGGGAGATATCCTGGTGGCGCTCACGCCCAGGAGGTTGAGGTTGTCGATTCTGCTCTTGAGAAGCTCCTCCAGGGCGGCTTTGATCTGCAATATCTCCTCTGGCACGGTCAGCCTGACCCACTCTATCTCCCTCTCATGCACAAAGGCAGATACGTCTGGATCATTCTCAGTGCGGGTCTGTATCCTCTCGATATGCAGGTTGGTGCAGATCTCTGCTATCTTCTCGCTCTGGCTTCCCGGGCTGGCTGTGATGCCCAGCACCAGCGGGCTCTTTCCCTCGCGGTGATAGCGATCGGCAATGTATACGTAGGCGTAGTTGCCCACCCCACGGTGTGCCTCATCGAATATCACCAGGGAGACGTCCTGCAGATCCATGCGCCTGGAGAGGAGGTCGTTTTCGATCACCTGCGGGGTGGAGACGATGATGCGGCCTTCCTGCCATTCCTGCATCCTCTTCTCAGGCGGGCTCTCCCCGGTCATCAGCCGGACCGTCCCCGGATCCTTGAGAACGCGCTGCAGGAAGGAGGCGTGCTGCTCTACTAGCGGCTTGGTGGGGGCCAGAAAGAGGATCTTGCCCTTATCCAGCCGGGCCAGGAGCACAATGAGGGCTATCACAGTCTTGCCGAGGCCGGTAGGCACTACAATCAGGCTGGAGGCCTGCAGTGCAGTGGCCGCCAGTTCCATCTGGAACATGCGCTTTTCCACAGTCTGGGGGAGCAACTGAGGGTGCTCCAGGAAAGAGGTCATCGAATATGATTTGCCCTCCAGGGTATTTAGGGATATGCTACGCTTCAAGATTCATGATCTAAAATATCCTGTCTTCAGATTTATTCTTTAAAATATGAATTTTTCCGCGAAAAGAGATTCATGTGCTGTGGAAGATCACAACATCTGGAACGATTTGAAGGTTAAATTTATATAATATAAAAGTATGAGATTGATACAGAGCAGTGCTCCGCTCAATGAGCGGAACGGCTTGTCAATCGCTTAAATATGGGGGCGAAAAGAAATATGAAGGGAGTGATACTAGCGGCATTTGTGCTTGCAATAGCCCTTATGGGAGGTTGCAGCACTGTGCTGGCTAATCCGCCACTGGTACCACCAGTGCAGTACGAACAGTTTTGTGAAAATCAGAAAGTAGCCGGAACGGGAATCGTCGACGTCAGCACATCGATAGTCGACAAGAGGCTGGCACTCGAGTACTACAATACCATGGCCGGGGATGGCGACTTAGAGCTCGACTCCGAGCATGCCTACTCCCAGGACCCTGAGAAGCTCAAGAGGACCGTCAGCTCAGTCAATGGCAGCGAGGCGGCTGGTTTCAACCTCTTTGAAACCACAAAGATGACATATTCCGGTGTGACTCCTCTCACCGGAGGCAAGTACATGCACTCCAAGGCATTCTACGGAGGAATCGGAGCTGACGTCCAGGAGATGTTCTCTGTAAATGAGATGGAAAAGGATGAAACGGCATTCTTCGCCTCTACCACACCCTACGAGCCCGATAATGGCTCACCAGAGGACTTAATCGGGAAGCTCAAGGTTGCAGGCAGGGACACCACAGAGGTCGAGGAGCTCATGACTGCCAATAACAGCATCTATGTTCCTTCCCATCTCATCGGGCTGGAGACCAAAAACTCCTTCAACGGCACATGGGGAACAGATGCCAAATGGCATAAGATCTTCTACAAGGACATAAGGGCCCACGAGATGTTCACAGGAACCTTCGAGGCAGAGAAGCTCATCAAGTTCCATGAGAATCCCGTGCCAGAAATCATCCGGCAGGTCTGCGACGGCATAGACTGCTAGGCATAGCCCTGCAGTCGTCTTTTTTTTGCGCTGCATTCGTCAATGAATATTAGACGGCCAGCTGCCCCAATATCATCTATACATGGCGATATGTAGATATAATGGGCGGTCGCGAAAGCAAAAGGAATAAATGGTTAAAGCTCACGTACCACAACCGGGGTTATGATTAAGTGCCCTTAGATAAAGGAGGTTTCCAAATGAAGTCTGTCCTCTCAATATTCGCTATCACAGTTCTCCTGGCATGCGCTATTTATTCTGCCAGCGCAGCCGATGTTCTGGATTTGAGCACGCTAAATAGGAAAGCAGCCACGCAGATGGAGCCCGTTAAATTGCCTCAGGTCTCGGCCACCATGCCTGCGATTGCCCCAAAATCCGTGGGGGGCAGTACGGATAAGGCAGTTCTCGATCTCAGCACCCTCGGAAAGAAAGCACAGACCAATGTATCCGCTACGTCGATCACCGGAGCCAATCCCATAACAGTCACACCCAGCTTCTCCATCAAAAATTCCAACACCACCAGTGTGGCCGGCTCAGTAATCACCATGCCTCAAGCCGTCCAGGCCAGCGCCACGGTCTACACCCCCCCCATAGCCATATTCGGCGGTGCTTAAGTACATGAATGTTGAAATGAAGGCAGATGGCAAAGCCATCCCCTTGAATGCCTTCACCCAGGAGATCATAGGCAATGTGGCGGCTGCCATGGCCCTCTCTCTGCATGGAGTAAGCAGCGACTGGAAAGAAATTGATATAAAATTAGTAAAATAATCGGTTCAATCCTTTTTGCCCTTTTTGAAGGCAGAGGTCAGATCGATAAAGTAGGTTCCATCTTTGACAGCCATGATCAGCTCATCCCTCTCAAACAGGGAGGGCAGATTGAGCTCATATGTCCCCGGCCCCATTATCTTGACGCTCTCCAGGGCTTTCGCATTTTTTGAAATTCGTTCCTTAGCGGCTCGGCCCGTCTCTAATCTTACATCTTCAATGCCTCCAGCCGGGCGGCCCCGCTCCGGACGGGATTTCTCTTTGCTTTTGACGGATCCCTCGCCGTAGTCGGCAACTCCCAGAGCAGGTGCGGATGGGACCCTCTCCGCTCCGCTCCGGGGCGGCCTCTTTACCCCCATGGCCTCGGTTATGAGCTGCTCCTCAGGCTTCTCTTTCCCGCCGTCCCGCGGCTTATCTTTTACAAACATGAACTTCTTCCAGCCGCAGGACGGACAGCCCTTCAGTATATCCTCCCCGAAATCGAAGACGTTATTGCAGCGAGTGCAGATATGGGGCATCTAGTCCCCCACAGAAACCTTGGTGCTGATCTGGTACTTGTCCTTCTCGATGGTCCTTATCTGATTGGCCGGGCCGATGACAGTCATCCTTCCCTTGAGGCTTCTGCCGAATATCCTGTCCAGAAACGATCCCTCCTTCTTCGCAGGGTATGTCTCGATCTCAATTCCAGAGAACTCATCCACCCGGATCTCAGTCATGGTCATCTCGATGAGTCGAACCTCCTCATCAGGGGTCAGGCCGCTCTCCAAAACCACAATCTTGCCCATCTTGACCTTGTCCAGGATGAGCCTGATCTTCTCCATGGAGGTCATTTTCTCCAGCTTCTCGCCGGAGATGAGGTCCATATGCACTTCTCTCATCAAGATCACCCGAAGTTGGATGCTATGGCTTGATACAGGTTGTCGATATTCGAACCCTCCAGGGCGGAGATCTGCACCATGGCGTGCTGCGGGAAGGCGGCCTTGATCCTGGCTGGCGAGGCATCAGGCAGATCCATCTTGTTGGCCACGATGAGGAGGGGAAGCTTTCTGGCTTCCATGTTTCCTATCACAGTCACATTCACCTGGGTGTATGGGTCCTCAGTTGCGTCCATGACCAAAAGCACTCCGTCCAGGTCGTCGAGCCATTTTATGGCCTCGATCACGCCTTCCGTGGCCTCTTTGGCCCTTTTCTTGGCCTCCGTCTCATCCAGGCCGAATGCCATGAACTCCTTAAAATCGATCTTCGTAGCCATGCCAGGTGTATCGACTATATCCAGCTCGATACTGGAGCCGTTTGCATTGATCACCACGCCCTCCTTTCGCATGGCCCGGCGGGTCTCATGGGGAATGGGCGAGACGGCGCCCAGGGCCTCTCCATCGCTCCAGTCGTGAATAATTCTGTTGGCGAGGGTCGTCTTTCCGGCATTTGGGGGGCCGTACAATCCGATCTTGGCCCTCTTCTTTTTAAAGACCTTGCTAATCCAGCTCCCAAGGCTCTCCCTGAGGCTGCTGATCAAACCCATATCCTACCTCAGATCAGATAAGCGCATATCTGTACTAATAATTTTCCATGCATAGGAAAATAAAGACCCTCAATTGCCCTGCCCGAGGAGATCCTGGGCCGGGCAGTGGCAGAGGAACCCCCCGAACTCTCCTGAGGAGCGCAGGGCCTTCCAGGCCTGCTTCAGTCCGCCCTCTTTGACGCTGGCGTAGCTTTTCTTCAGGTATGGACATCCTCTGACGCTGCCGTCCACAGCCACGTGCATCCACCTTCTCCCGGCCATGCAGCCCAGCATCTGCCCTTCGAAGTAAGTATTGGCAAAGAGGCGGGGGCTGCCGGGGGTGGAGTTGACCTTCCGGTAGATATCCAGGATCTGCTCCCTCTCTATGAGGGTCAGCCTCTCCTCAGGCCCCTTCGGCATGCCCTCCCAGATGGATAGCTCCTGCACACCCAGCTCATGCGCGAGATCGTACAGGTCATAGATGCGAGAGACCTGCCCGGCCTTGATGTGGCAGGACATGGTGACGAGAAGTCCCGTATCGAGGGCAGTCCTGATGGCCTCGATGGCCTTTTGGTGAGCGCCGGGCACACCCCTCACCCGGTCATGCTCCTCCGGATCGGTGCTGTATACGCCGATGATGAGATTGTAGAGACCAGCTTCCCTCAATTTGACCGCCTTTTCAACTGTCATGTCCAGCCCAGGCGTAAAGAGATTTACAACCGCCTTTTCAGGATCTACATGCCTGATCAGGTCGAATATGTCCTCCCGCAGCAGTGGGTCGCCCTCTGTGAATGTTATGATGCAGCTGCCCATCTGCAGAGCCTGGTCTATGATGTCGAAGATCTCTTTGCGAGAGAGCTCTCCCTCTCCATCTCTGATCAGGCAGTGCTCGCACTTTGCCCCGCAGCGCCTGGTGACCTCTATGGATAGGGTGGATGGTGCCGGCCTGCCTATAGCAGCTTTGGCCTCATTGAGCAGAAGCCTCTGAAACGGTCCGCTGGGAATGGGAGGAAGCCATGTGCTCATCACGATGTCCTTCAGCCTGACCTGGGCTGGCTTCTCCTCTTCCAGCCTCTGGTTGATCATCTGCAAAAGCGGCTGGACAATCCGTGCTAAAGCGCCCGATGCCTGCATGGCGCACATGTCTCTATCAAAGTCCACGCTCAGCGCGGCCGTCTTGATAAGCTGGGTCATTATGTTATCCTTTTTTGGCGGCAGTTATAGAGTTATCGCTGGATGAAGAGATAGTGTTAAATCAACCCTGCCACCTGTTGGGAAAAAGGTGAACCCAAAGTGTCTGAAGTTGTACTGGCCTATTCCGGTGGCCTGGATACATCCGTCTGCATTCCCCTGCTCAAAGAGCGCTATGGATTTGATAGAGTCATCACGGTTCTTGTAGACGTCGGCCAGCCGCGATCTGATATTGAGCGCGGAAACCGCAGGGCAAAGCAACTGGCGGATGAGCATTACGTCATAGATGCGAGAGAGGAGTTCGTCAAAGATTACATCTTTCCCCTCATCAAGGCCAACGGCTCATATGAGGGATACGTCCTGGGAACCGCCATCGCCAGGCCGCTCATCGCCAGCAAGGCCGTCGATATTGCGAGGGAGAAGGGCATAAAGAACCTGGCGCACGGATGCACCGGACGGGGCAACGACCAGCTCCGCTTCGAGGCCATATTCCGGGCAACCGACTGCCGTGTCATAGCCCCCATGAGGGAGCTGGACCTCTCCAGGGAGTGGGAGATGGACTACGCCCGTGAGCACGGCATCGATGTTCCTGTGACCAAAGAGAGGCCCTGGTCCATAGACGAGAACATCTGGTCCCGCTCCATCGAGGGCGGAGCTCTCGAGGACCCTTACTTCGAGCCCCCTGAGGAGATCTACGGCTGGACGAAGAAGCCGGAAGCTGGCCGGCCCGCCGCAATTGTGGAGATAGGATTTGAGGGAGGAGTTCCAGTCTCACTGGACGGAACGCCCATGGGCGGAGTCGAGCTGATTGACAGGCTCAATCGGGTAGGAGGCGAGCAGGGCGTGGGGCGCACTGACATGGTGGAGGACAGGGTGCTTGGCCTGAAGGCACGCGAAAACTACGAGCATCCTGCTGCCACGATCCTTCTTGCAGCTCACATGGACCTGGAGCGGCTGGTCCTCTCCCGGGCCGAGCTGCGCTTCAAGGCCATGGTGGAGGAGGCCTGGTCGGAGCTGGCCTACATGGGACTGGTCAACGATCCGCTCTATGCCGATCTCCTCGCCTTCCTGGATCAGTCGCAAAAGAGGGTCAACGGGTCGGTGAAGATGAAGCTGTACTGCGGAAATGCCATGTCGGTGGGCCGCCGCTCTCCTGACGCCCTTTACTCCCGGGAGATGGTCTCCTTCGACTCCCAGGCATTAAGCCAGAGGGATGCAGAGGGTTTCGCCAAGTATCATGGATTTCAGGCCAGGCTGCTCAGGAGGAGGGGATAGTTTATCTGAATTGACGCCCAACATTACGAGCATGTACCGACTTGTCTTGTCTGAGGAGGCCGGTCCAGATGATCTGGCGCCTCTCGCCCTGGCCATAAATGAGATCCTGCGGCTTCCCGTCACCATGCGAAGCGCGGGTGTACCGGGCGTGCGTGTGGAGAAGGGCCGGGTTATTGACAGAGGCTACAGCGGACCCGTGCTGGAGGATGTCATCCGCACTGCAAAGAGCATACGCACCATTCCTGCGACGGGTGCCTACAAGGGCGTACCCGTCTCAGTGGCCCCCATCATCATCGAGGGAAGGGCAGCCCTCGCCCTGGGTGTAGTGGATGTTTTGGGCACAATCGATATCCCTGAGGTCTTCGGAGCCTATGGAGATGTACTGAAGCAGGTCTCCGGCGAGAATAGATGATCATCCGGAGAGCAGAGCCTTCAGACCTGCCTCAGATCGTGCAGATCGAAGGGCTCTGCTTTCCGGAAGATGCTGCGTTTCCTCCAGGGATGTTCTCCTATCTGATACGCTATGCAGTGTCTTTAGTAGCCTGTCTGCCGGAGGGAAAGGTGGTGGGCTTTGTCATGGGGTATGCCAGCGGCAGGGCAGGCGCGGTTTACACCCTGGACGTTCATCCCGATTATCGCAGGATGGGAATCGGCAGCAGGCTGATAATGGCTTTGGAGGAGATGCTGGCTGCCCAGGGCGTGCAGGCCATCAGGCTTGAGGCGGCCGTGGACAGGCCGTGGGCTGTTGAGCTGTACCGGAAGGCTGGCTACAGGGAGAGGGAGCTGGTCAGACATTATTACGGACGCGGAAAGCACGCTGTGCGCATGTGGAAGGACCTGACAGAAGGAATCTGATGGATGTGTGACTTATGCTAAGCGAGAAAGGCCGGACGAGAAGCGGAGATATGGAGCTGGAGCAGTCCGTCGATGTGGACAGGATGATAGATGAGTTCATGGCAGAGGTCGACTCCCTCTCTGAGCAGAGGCATCTGCAGAAGGGAATCGCCAGAAGCCAGCTTCCCTGCAGCATGGTGGCCATACTGGATAGGGAGAAGCTCTTCATACTGGGCCAGATGCAGCTCAACAATAGAACTGCTAGCTACTTCCTGAGAAGGGAGCTCGCCCTCTCTCCCCAGCAGGCGGCCAACAGCGCCCGTTGGGAGTTCGGCTTCTCCGATCCCTTTCTCATTCAGTTCCCGGCCCGCCTGCTGGGGCAGACGAGCGATGAGAGAAGAGCTGAGCTACAATCCATCGCCGCCTCGCACATAGACTCGGAATTTCAGAGGCTGCAGCAGCTGCTGTCGCTGCTGCGCACCCGCCCGATTTTCGGGCAGGCCGGCCAGCCGCCTGCGGCCAGGACACTTCTATTGCTGCAGCCGCATGGCTCCGGGCTGAAGGAGATTGAAGAGGCCATAATCGACGCATGCAGGTCATCCAGCCTGGCGGTGGAGCAATCTCCGGATATCAGCGAGGGGAGGAGCGCAGTGTGGGAGATGTGGCAGTCCCTCAATTATGCAGCTGTGGTGGTGGCGGATCTGACGGGAGCCGACCCCTCTGTGATGTACGGCCTGGGAATCGCCCATACTCTGGGAGTAGAGACGGTTCTGATTCATCCGCAAAGCTCAAAATACCTGAGGGATATTCCTAAAACGCACAGCATAGAATACGTGGATAGCGACGCCGGCGGGGCGAGGCTAAAGGAAGATCTGTCCAGATTGCTCGCCACCCTATAATGTTATATATGTCCTGCATTTATACGAAGCTGCGACTCCAAACCAGGTCTCCTAGCTTCACTTGACCCAGGAGGGGAAAAGAGGTTGAAAAAAATAAGGTTGGCCATCGCGGGCTTGGGAAACTGCGCAAGTTCTCTTATTCAGGGGATAGAGTATTATAAAAATACTGATGAAAAAGAATGCATCGGACTCATGCATTATGATATCTGTGGTTACAGAGCCGGCGATATAGAAGTTGTGGCGGCCTTCGACATAGACGCGCGAAAGGTGGGCCGGGATATATCTGAGGCCATATTCGCGCTGCCCAACTGCACCAAGGTGTTCTATCCCGATGTTCCCCGCAAAGGCGTAGAGGTAAAGATGGGGCCGGTCCTGGATGGCTTTGCGCCGCATATGCTCAACTATGCCGAGGACAAGAGGTTCGTGCTGGCAGATGTGCAGCCATGCGATGTGGGAGGTGTGCTGGCGGCCAGTCGCGCCGATGTGCTGGTCAATTACATGCCGGTGGGATCGGAGCAGGCCACGGCCTTTTATGCACAGGCGGCTCTTGATGCCGGCGTGGGCTTTATCAACTGCATGCCGGTCTTCATCGCCTCTAATCCCCAGTGGGCTGAGAAGTTCCGCAAAGCCGGCGTGCCCATTGTGGGAGACGACATAAAATCTCAGATCGGAGCCACAATCGTTCACCGCGCCCTCACCCAGCTCTTCAAGGACCGGGCCTGCGTCATGGACAGGACATATCAGCTCAACATCGGCGGAAATACCGATTTTCTCAATATGCTCAACAGGGAGCGGCTTAAATCCAAGAAGATATCCAAGACAGAGGCAGTGCAGTCCATACTGGATGTGCCTCTTGCTGCCAACGATATTCACATCGGCCCATCGGACTATGTGCCGTGGCAGAAGGACAATAAGGTCTGCTTTCTGAGGATGGAAGGCCGGATATTCGGAGATGTGCCCATCAATCTGGAGCTGCGCCTCTCAGTGGAGGACTCGCCCAACAGCGCCGGAAGCAGCATCGATGCCATAAGGATCTGCAAGCTGGCCAAGGACAGAGGGGTGGGCGGGCCTGTGCTGTCCATCTCCGCCTACACCATGAAGCATCCTCCCGTGCAGTATCCTGATGATGTAGCCAGGGAGATGGTGGAGAGTTTCATCCGGGGCGAGGCGGAGGATCCAGTATCCAGCCCTGAGGCTGCAGCTGCCAAATAATCATGTCCAAAAGGAGCTACCCTTGCCGCTCGTGATGCAATGGCTGGGTAGGATCGAGCAACCGCTGCAGCATTTCGGATGGGGATGGCCGGAAGATGCCGCTATGCCTCGGCTGCCTCGTAATCGGTATCGATGGTATCCTGCAGCCCGTCTTCGGTATGGGCTGTCACCATGCGCTCGGAGACATCCTGATCGGACAGGATTTCCAAAAAGCGTTTGATATAGCCGTCTCTCTCCGATGCCATCTGGCTGTCGAAGATATTGCGGTACTCGGAGATAGTTGACGGGGCGACTCGCAGGGCCTCCGCCATCTCCTTGACGGATTTGCCCGATTCGGATAGGCGCAGAAACTCATCTTTGTCGAAGGGGGGCTTCAAATCAGATTCCCTGAAGAGGTGGAGCTTGATTCGTGCCCGGCTGACGGTCTTATTGAGGGCCCTGTCCCCGAGCTGCTCGGCGATCTCGGTATCGGAGAGCCCCTTGTAAAACAACCTGACCACGGATGATAACTGCTCGGCAGTCAGCTTAGTCTGAATCCTGTATTGCTTGATCATCTCCCGGACCACGCTGAGCAATGCCCTCTCGATCTCCTCGCTCCCACGGAGGCTGCCATGACGGGTGGCCTGCTTCTCTACGACCTTGGTGGTTGCGCCAATCTTCATAACGAGGTCACGGAGCTGATCAGTCCTGCCGCTCATGTAAAATATTCACCCCTTAAAAGCTCCCTAGTTTATAGTATAAAGAGATTTCCATTGTATCAGTATTACAAACCTTTTTATACACGGCCCTTCGTCTAGGAAGGCGGAATGTCCGAGACCAGCATATATGTTGTAAAGACCACTGCAAATCAGGAGAGGGCAGTGGCCAACATGCTCGCCCAGATAGCGCGCAAGGAAAAGTATGATATAAGGGCACTGCTGGTACCGGATGTGCTGAAAGGCTACGTTCTTGTGGAATCATCCGCACCGGAGATCGTAGATCAGGCGATTCAGGGTATCCCCCATGCACGGTCTGTTATAAAAGGGGCCTCGAGCATCCAGGAGGTTGAGCACTTTCTCTCCCCCAAGCCGGCGGTCGTCGGAATCAATGAAGGGGCCATTGTGGAGCTCATATCCGGGCCGTTCAAGGGGGAGAAGGCAAGGGTCAAGCGGGTGGATGTTGCCAAGGAAGAGATTACAGTAGAGCTCTTCGAGGCCATGGTGCCCATACCCATCACTGTGCGTGGAGATCATGTGCGCGTGCTCAGCAAAGATGAAGCTTAAGAGGTGACAAGTTTTGGCAAATGTGGTAGAAGCATTGGTCCCCGGCGGCAAGGCCAGCGCAGGCCCACCTTTGGGCCCGGCTCTCGGACCTCTGGGTGTAAATGTAGCCCAGGTGGTTGCCAAGATCAATGAGCAGACCAGGGATCTCAATGGAATGCAGGTTCCCGTAAAGATCAAGGTCAAGTCCAGAACCGAGTTCGAGGTAGAGGTCGGAACGCCCCCCACATCGGCCCTGATCCTGAAGGAGATTGGGGTGGAGAAGGGCGCCGGCGATAAGAGCACAGTCGGAAACCTGACCATGGAGCAGGTCATCAAGATCGCCAATATCAAGAGAAATGGGCTTCTCTCCAAGAATCTCAAGAACGCCGCCCGCGAGGTCATCGGCACTGCAGGGTCTGTAGGGGCGACCATCGAAGGCATGCCCAGCAAAGAGGCCCAACTGGCTGTGGCCAGCGGCAGATATGATGAGATACTGGAAGCGAAGGCTTAAATAGAGAAGCTATGGTTTGAGTTCCAATTCTCTTTTTTGAGAAGCCGTAGAAGACCTGGAGTCGCAGACTACGGAGGATTGAAATGGATATAGAACAAGCCGTTAAACAGGCTATCACTGAGGCACCTGCCAGAAAGTTCAGCGAGAGCGTGGACCTGGCAATTAACCTTCACAACATCGACCTGACCATTCCCGGAAACAGGATTGATGCCGAGGTTATTTTGCCCCACGGCCTTGGCAAGCCAACCAAGATCGCCGTATTCGCTGCCGGTGAGACTGCGCTGCGGGCCAAGAGCGCCGGCGCAGACAGGGTTATCTCCGCAGACGAGATCAAAGAGTTTGCCGGAGACAAGAGAGCTGCAAGGAAGCTGGCTGACGAGTATAAGTTCTTCATAGCAGAGACTCAGTTCATGCCTGTCATTGGTAAGAGCCTGGGTTCCATCCTCGGCAAGAGGGGCAAGATGCCCACGCCCCTGCCGCCCACACAGGATGTAACCCCCCAGGTACAGAGGCTCAAGAACATGGTCAGGATCAGGTCCCGAGACAGGCCGACCTTCCACCTGACAGTCGGGAACAGGAATATGAATACAAAGGAGCTGGCCGAGAACATCGAGGCGGTTATAGCCAAGCTTGAGCAGACCCTCAAAGACGGCCGACATAATCTGAAGTCGGTTTACGTCAAGACCACAATGGGGCCATCCGTAAAGGTGATTTAAATGGCAGGAGAGACTCATCATACTGCCCACATACCAGAGTGGAAGGTCAGGGACGTTGCTGAGCTGGTCGACATGATCAGCAAGAGCCGGGTGGTGGGCGTCGCCGGGGTGCGGGAGATCCCAGCCAGCCATATGCAGGATATGCGGGGGAGCCTGAGGGGAACAGTCGAGATCAGAGTGGTGAGAAACACCCTTGCCCGCCGTGCTCTGATGGATTCGGCTGCTGAGATCAGGCCGCTTGCAGATTTCATCGAGGATCAGACGGCATTGATCTTCAGCAATGAAAATCCCTTCAAGCTCTCCAGCGTCCTGGAGAGAGGCAAGCAGCCCATGCCCATCAAGGCTGGAGCGCGTGCCCCCAAGGACATCGTGGTCGAGGCGGGAGAGACGTCCTTCTCGCCGGGGCCGATGGTAGGCAAGCTTCAGGCAGCCGGCATTCCCGCCGCCATCAAGGGCGGAAAGGTGGTCATCAACCAGAAGGTCACCCTGGCTAAAGAGGGAGAGGTCGTTCCTGCCAAGATTGCTGACATTCTGAAGACCATGGAGATCTTCCCGAGGAACGTAGGCCTCGAACTGCGAGCTGCATGTGAGGGTGGAGTGGTCTTCAAGGCCAGGGATCTGGTCATCGATGTGCAGGCCCAGATGGCAGAGATGTCCGCAGCATCCGGCAAGGCATTTGCCTTTGCCGTTGAGATCGGCTACACTACGCCGCAGACTGTCGGGCCCATGCTGCAGAAGGCCCAGACACGTGCCCGCGCTCTGGTTCTGGAAGCAGGACTGCCCGTGCCCGGCATGATGGAGATGCTCCTGGCCAAGGCCGCAGCCAATGCCAGGGCTCTGGCAGCCGTCGCCACTGGCGAAGCTATCACGGCAGCGCCAGCGTCCGTGGCAGCCGCTCCGAGCCAGGAGGAAGAGAAAAAGGATGAAGAAGACACCGCCGCAGGGCTTGGTGCTCTATTCGGATGAAATTTAGAATAAATTAGAGGTTGATTCAAATGGAATATGTATATGCTGCTCTGCTGCTTCACAGCGCAGGCAAGACAGTTGATGAGGATGGAATCAAGAAGGTAGTCGAGGCATCCGGTGTGGCTGCAGACGAGGTCAGGATCAAGGCCCTGGTGGCTGCACTGGAGGGCGTGGACATATCCACAGTCCTCTCCCAGGCAGCCGCAGCGCCCGTGGCCGCCGCTGCAGCGCCCGTAGCCGCCGCCCCAGCCGCCAAGGCTGAGGACAAGGCCGAAGAGAAGGCTGAGGACAAGGAGGCTGCTGAGGAGAGCGGAATCGAGGGCCTCGGCGCCCTGTTCGGCTGAATCTCCTTCAGCTTTTTTTTTGCGATATTTTGCGCATCAGCTCTGGCCATACCCTCCGGCCAGCATCTGGGACAGGCTACCGAATTGAATGAGCTGGAAAAAGCCGCGCTCAAATCAGCTCCTCTATATGTCTCATCACCCCCACATCAGTGAGGTCGCTGATGGACTCGTGCAGCATATCTATCCCGCACTCCTGGGCCGCCGCCACCAGATTGGTCCCGCCCACCAGAGCAATGCCCACGTGGTCCCTCTCCACAGACACCCCCAGCACATCCATATTGGGCTCTCCCAGCTCCAGAACTCCGGTAAACTCCGCAGCCGTGAGCTGCTCTAACGCCTCCTCGATCCTCTCCCTTGCCAGCATTGGAGCCTCCTGGAGGTTGCCCAGGATGCGGCCGTTTCCGGTGCGCATCATTCCCGTGATGTCCGTCAGTCCCTGGGCGGTGAGGACGTCGATGGGATCGATGGTGGTAGCCCAGTACATGAGCATATCCGTAAACCTGGTCGGCTCGCGCTCCACCACCTCGACCAGACCTCCACCCTTGGGGCGCACGGGAATGCCCCGCTTGAGAAGGACGCCGCTGATGGTCAGACTGCAGGCGGTCTTGATCCTGGCCATCCTCTTCTCCACAGAGACCTGTATGAGGGAAGAGACAGCCAGGCCGCTTTGAATGGTGTCGTAGAAGATGGCCAGCGCTTCAGGCAGGCGGCTTCTCTCCACAAGAGATGTATTTGTGATGATCTTTCCCTTCATCTGCACCGGATCGAACGTCACCTGGTGCATGAGGTTCTCTATGCGAGATAGCGTAAAGACCAGCGGCTGCAAGGATTTCACATCCTCTATTCTGACCGCTGATTTATTAGCTTTTCACTCAGAAGGTATCTTATATCACCTGCCTTATACCATTTGCCGATGTTGCGCCAGAGGTTCGTGCTGGATACGACAGCCCTCACGGACTCATTAGCCTGGGAGAGCGAGGGCGCCGACGGCATCTGCGAAGGCATGAATGCCATATTGGATCGTGTGGCTGAAGGCAGGCTGCACCTCGGTATCAGCTGCTACATTCCCTATCCCTCCGTCTACAATGAGATCAAGGACTTCGCCAGGCACAATAACTGCGACGGCCGCGTCCTGGGCAAGGTAGACACGTGGCTCGTAAAGAAGTCTCCAGACAGATACAAGGTCAAAGTCCCAGCCAAGATCTTCTACGAATACGTCGATTATATGCGAAGCCGGATTAACAAGGGCATGAACATCTCAGAGGAGGCGATCTGGGAGTCAGTCTCCCGCTGCATCTCCATCAGCGATGAGGGCAAAGCCCTGCGGAACATGAAGGATGAGATCGAAAGGGAGATCGTGGGCAGCATAATACGCAAATTCCGGGAGAAGTACAGGGCAGCTCTCAGATACGGCATCCTGGACAGCGCCCCGGACATAGACGTGCTTCTGCTGGCCAAGGAGCTGGATGCTGCCGTGGTCTCCCAGGACCTGGGAATTCAGCGCTGGGCGGAGCAGCTAGGCCTGCGCTTCATGGAATCCAGGTCATTTCCAATCATGATCAAAGAGTACATGAACTCCCTGCCGGAGACATCCGGTGAGGAGAGCGAAGATGACAAAATGATTTGAATATCATGCCATAGCAGCCTCGCCTCTCTTTATAGCCAGCTTCAGCTCCTCAATGTGTATGGGCTTGCTGAGATAGTCGTTCATTCCCGATTTCAGGAACTCCTCGCGATCCCCATCCAGAGCATAAGCAGTCATAGCTATGATGTAAGGCTGCCTTTTCATATTCAGCTCGCGGATGCGCCGCGTGGCGTTCAGCCCATCCATGTCCGGCATCTGAATATCCATGAGGATTACATCATAATCCTTTTTCTCAAGAGCAGATAGAGCCGCTATTCCGTTGCCAGCAACATCAACCTTATACCCCAGCCGCCTCAGCATGCTCAAGGCCACCTTTTGATTTACTGGATTGTCCTCTGCCAGGAGTATTGAGATATCCCTTCCTGCCTGCTGGCTTTGGCTCTCGGCGACCGCGATCTCCGCCGCCCCCGTCTCGCCAGGCAGAGCTGCCGGCTGCCTGTCCGATAGCTCACCGGCTGCCTCGCCCTTTTCGCGCAAAAGGAGGCTGATCATGAGGCGCCTCAGCTGGCGTGGCTTGACAGGCTTGCTAAGCGATCCATCGATGGATGGATCCCTGGCTGCCTTGCATCCTATGTGGCTGATCATTATGACGAAGGGGCGCTCTGCCATGGCCTTGATCCGGCTATAGCAGCCATCCATATCAGGTAGCGCGGCGTCGATGATGGCAAAGTCATATCTCTGCGACATCAATAGAGCCTCCGCCTCAGTGCAACCTGCGGCAGCCTCTACGACAACTCCCCACGATGCTGCCGCAGAGCTGAGCATCCTTCTCACCGGCTCATTGCCTTCGACTATAAGCAGCCTTCTGCCGGAGAGAGACGTATTCTCGGAGGGCTCCACTCTCTCTTCCCCGGTATCGCATAAAATGGTAAAATAGAAGGTGCTGCCCTTTCCGGGCTCGCTCTTGACTGTTATCCGGCCTCCCATCATCTCCACCAGGCTGCGGCTGATGGCCAGTCCCAGGCCCGTTCCTCCGTAGTTTCTTGTAGTCGGTGAGTAAACCTGAGTGAAGCTCTGAAACAGCTTGCTGATGTCCTCCTCAGAGATGCCTATGCCCGTATCCCTGACTGCAAAGCAGAGCCTGGCCTTCCCGCCCGCCTCCGCTGAGGAGCTGACTGTCACAGTCACCTCGCCCTTTTCCGTAAACTTCACTGCGTTTCCGAGGAGGTTGATCAGAACCTGGCGCAGCCTGACCTCGTCGCTGACAATCACAGAGGGAACGCCCTCCTCCAGAAAATAGGCAAGGTCAAGCCCCTTCTTTGCCGCCTTGGCAGCCACCAGGTCCATGGAGGTCTCGATGCACTCCGCGAGATCGAAGGGATGAATATCCAGCTCCAGCTTGCCTCCTTCTATCTTGGAGTAGTCCAGAATGTCGTTGATGATGGCCAGCAGCGCATTGCCGCTGTTTTTAATTGTCTCCAGATAGTCCCTCTGCTCTATCAGCGGATCCATCTGCAGGAGGAGATCTGACATTCCGATCACAGCATTCATGGGAGTGCGAATCTCATGGCTCATATTGGCCAGGAACCTGGATTTGGCGAATGTGGCCGACTCCGCCCTGTCCCTGGCGCTCTTAAGGTCCTCCTCCGCCATCTTTCTCTCTGTGATGTCCCGTATGGACTCGATAGCTCCGTAGACAGTGCCCTCCGAATCGTAGAGAACGGCGGCAGACCCCAGAAGGTAGACCGGCCTGCCATGCATCTCAGGTATGAATGTCTCTGCCACCAGTGTGCCGTCCTCCTCCCGCTTGATGCCCTCATACCTTTTCGAATGGTCCAGATCGGGATGCAAAACCAGATTTATGAGCACTGGCCCTCTCTCTTCATAGAAGGGAAGGGAGTACTCGTAATTGCCCTTTCCCACAATATCTTTTGCCGCAATTCCCGTCATCTTCTCAATTGCCCGGTTCCAGGCAATGACCACTCCAGACTTATTTATGACGAATGTAGCGTCTGGCAGGAAGTTGATGATGTCCGCCAGCCTCCTCTCAGAATTCCGAAGGGCATCCTCCGCCAGCTGGCGCTCATGTATCTGGTCCCGCAGATCGACGTTGGCCTTCTTAAGCTCCGAGGTTCGGCTAATTACCCTCTGCTCCAGCTCTTCATTGAGCCTTTTTACCTCTATCTCCACACGTTCACGCTCGGCTATCTCCTCCTGAGATTTCCGATATAGCCTTGAGTTCTCATCCAGGGCAAGAAGCTGGCGGATGATTACCATGCCGATTATACCTCCTACCGCCCAGGATAGACTTACAAAGGACATGCCGATAGTATGATCATGGCTCCAGACGAGCAAGGCAAAGGCCATTGAAGCACTCACATAAGGGAGATAGAGGGGCCAGGTCATCTCACCATAACGGGCTTGAATATCGTCTTCGCGATAGTCAGATTTCAGGGAGATCGAGGCTTGGGATATCCCGGCCAGACCCATTAGAACATACGCGATAATCCAGCCGTCGTCGGCTAATCCTGGAGTATATGTTCCCTCCATTGTCTGGCGGAAATAAAAGGTGTCAGCCAATATCAATACCGCCATTCCGGCTGCAAGGAGCATAAGAGACGACTGCCCGCCTGGATAGATCTTTTTGAATATTAATTCCATAATTAAAAATAGCATGATCAGATCCATAACAGGATAGGCCACGGAGAGAGCCTGTGATAAGGCATCGAGCCCAACAGACTGCTCAATGGTAGGGAAGATAATAAGAACCCAGAACAAGATAACAGAGGAAACCAAGATTATGCCTGTATCCAGCATGACCTTGAGCCTCTCCTGCGCGCTAAATTTCATGCTCGGCATAACGAGGACACCGATCAAAAAAAGAATATATGAAGGTAAATAGAAAACATCTGCAATTGAGGGAAAAGGATTTTCATTCAAGATGACCTCCAAATAAGCCCAGGAGCCATCCCCTACGAAAAAAAAGAGCCTAGAAGTGGCCAGAATCATCCACGCATAGTAAGTTTTTCTCCCAATGTTACGAGATCTTATGGCTCCGTAATACATGGCTATAGTGACCAAACCGCTGACCACAACGCTGCCAATATCGGTAAAAACCACCAGACCTCGTTCGTTGCCTTGCAGGTAGATCGTCCCTGCCGAAAAGATGGCTATCAAGAGGAGGCCGATGATAAGGGCATAGCGCATGAGAGTGGGCAAAGCATTGACCATTGGAATTGATGAGGCTAAATGAGACCTAATTTTTTTAGAATACTCTTGATACGTCATCCCTCATCCCTCATTACATCAGGCATAGAAACCATAGGCTAATCTTGAATGCCTTTCACCAGATCTTTCTTATAATCTGCAAGGCGCATTATTGGGATAAATTCGAACGAATCTATATAT
>JAGPMN010000023.1 GCA_018052825.1 Methanothrix sp. | reverse complement strand
GCATCTTCTTATTCTCTCTTGCCGTTTTAAATGCCCATCCAACAAAAGAATTCATAATAATTAATAGTAATACTAGTATATATACTTTTCGATACTTCCAGGGCAGAGGTTTATAGGAATCCTCTTAACTGTAACAAAAAATAAGTTACGCTTAAATGAGATCAATGCCTATTCATCATAAAGAATTTTTGCACCCCCCATAATCTGCAAAAATTAGAAGGTGAATGGTATGAGTGAAAATAATGTTAGACGCGCAATGGGATGGCTTCGCGATTGGCCAGATGCAAGAGACTATACATCCGAAAGGGATTCAATTTCCAAAAGACTGAAAGATTATGGTGAGACGGACTCTATAAAAGCCATGCTTCAAAAGATAGGAGTATTGAAGGCGATAATGGAGCCCGGTCCTACCGCGGACCTGAGGAAGTGGTGCTCTCCCATAGAAGATCAGGATGATTTGGGCTCCTGCACCGCCCATGCTGGTGTGGGGCTGGTGGAGTACTTCGAGAGAAGGGCATTTGGAGAACACATTGACGCTTCCAGGCTATTCCTCTACAAAACTACAAGGAACCTGCTGCACTGGACCGGAGATACGGGAGCATTCCTCAGAACCACAATGGGGGCAATGGCCCTTTTCGGAGTCCCTCCCGAGGAGTACTGGCCGTACAAGCCCTTCGATCCGGTACCCGGCCCCATGTTCGACGCAGAGCCGCCTGCGTTCTGCTATTCCTTTGCCCAGAACTTCAAGGCTATCACATACTATCGCCTCGATCCTCCAGAGACGAAAAAGTCAGATCTGTTGAATAAGATAAAGATCCATCTAAGTGCCGGCCTTCCCTCTATGTTCGGCTTTACAGTCTTCAGCTCCATCGATCAGGCCGCTTCAAGCGGAATGATACCGTATCCCGTTCCAGGTGAGGAGGTCCTTGGAGGCCATGCCGTGGTTGCCGTGGGATATGACGACAACAAGAAGATAGTCAATACATATCCTAAAGGCCAGACGTCAACAGGAGCCTTCCTCATAAGAAATTCATGGGGAGCTGGATGGGGAGACAAAGGCTATGGCTGGCTGCCCTATGAATATGTCCTGAAGGGGATGGCGGTCGATTGGTGGTCTCTGCTCAAAAACGACTGGATCGATACCGGTGAATTCGGGATTTGACAGGCCGGCATGCCCTCCTCTCAAGACAGTGATGGTAGGTCTCGATTCTTTTTTGCTATATGCTTAATCCGGTGATGATCGATACGCCGGGAAACCTTTAAGTGCTGATCGTCTATCTTGCCATCCGATGGATCTTACAACTTTGACCGGTGCTGCAGATCCGCTTCTTATGGCCAGCTGGATTCAGCAGACTGTGGATACTCTGGCCGGCAGGCATATCGACCTGGTATTCATCCAGATCATGGCCGGCGCCATAAGCAGCATCGACATACCGCTAATTGTTGTAACCCTCATCACCATAGCATTGATCGCACTGCTGACCAATAAGGGGGTGAATGTTGCCGATCGCATGATGGTAAGATACATCCCCATACTCTCCCGCAAAGTGCAGTTCGACATGGACGATACCATGCAACTGATGATCAGAAGGGTGGTTTCGGCCACGATTTACGCCATCGGCCTGATGCTCATCATCTACCAGATACCGCAGCTTCGAAGCCTGGTGACCGCCATCCTGGCCGGCGCAGGGATCGCCGGACTGATCATCGGCTATGCCGCCAAGGATTCCCTATCCAACTTCACATCCAGCATATTCATAGCTGTATTTCAGCCCTACAGGGTGGGCGACTCAGTGGACTTCCGGGGCGAATACGGCCAGGTGGAGGATATGACTCTGCGGCATACTGTCATTCGCACCACTGACAACAAGAGGATCATAGTTCCCAACAGCGTGATGAGCGTGGAGCCCATCGTCAACTGGTCCATCAAAGAGCCGCAGATAAACTGGGTTGTCGACTTCGACCTGGAGAAGGCATCGGACATCGACCGGGCCAGGGAGATCATCATCAGCAAGGCAAAGAGCCATCCAATGGTCCTGAAGGACAGGCCGATGACGGTGCAGCTCATCAGCTCCAGGTATTCGGATCTGACATTGCGGCTGGAGATGTCGGTTCCTGGGAGAAATATGGCGGAGGGAATCGGCTGCGAAATCAGGGAGGCGGTGATGAAGGAGTTTGAAGCGCAGGGAATCCTGCCTGCTCGGGCGTCTTAGAATCTCTTTTATATCCGAAACAGATCCTGAAAGCGCCTCATCTCATCTCTTGCGCTCTCGCTGGCCACAACGCAGGATATGGCACACAGGCCGTCCGCGCCGGCGGCCACGACCTGGCGGGCGTTGGAGTGATTGATGCCGCCGATGGCGATGAGCGGCAGGCTCACCTTCCGTCTGATCTGCTCGATCAGGCTTATGCCCGCCGGCTTTCCGGCATCGGGCTTGGTGGCTGTGGAGAAGATGGGCGAGACTCCCAGGTAGTCGGCTCCTAGGCGCTCTCCCTCCAGGGCCTCTGCCAGGTTGTGGACTGTCAGGCCAATGATCTTATCCGGGCCGAGGAGCCTTCTGGCGGCGGCAAAGGGCATATCGGACTGGCCCAGGTGAACTCCGTCGGCGTCCACCGACAGGGCGATGTCTACCCGGTCGTTGATCAGGTAGGCTGCGCCTGCCTCCCTGCACAGCTGTCCAAGCCTGCGGGCCTCATAATACATCTCTCTGGTCTCAGCATCTTTATTTCTATACTGTACAACACTGACTTTGCAGGAGATGGCGGAGATGACGTCGCTGGTGTTGCCGGCGCGGCTCAGCCGGGCATCGGTTATGAAGTAGTATCCTTTAAATGTCTCACTCATTTCGGTCCACTCCCGGATTTTTTTAGCATCTCCATCCTCTGCATGCGCTCTACAGTTTCCCCGTCCAGGTTGAATACGGCATCAAAGAGCCTCTCCTTGAAGCTTCCAGGACCTGCTGCCGCCAGGGCGGCCAGCTCGGCTGCGACCTCATAGCAGACAAGTCCTGCAGCAGAGGCCAGAGTATAGTCCCTCTCCACTGCTGCGAAGGTCCCGATCACCGAGGCTGCCATGCACCCGGTCCCAACTATGCATGCCATCATTGGGTGGCCGTTTTTGATGATATAGCTGTGGCCGCAGCCTGCCACAATGTCCTGCGGCCCGGTGACGACCACAGTGCAGCCTCTGCTCTCAGCCAGGCCTTCCGCCAGGGGGGCGAGGCTTCCGCCTCCTGCATCCCAGCAGGCATCCACCCCTTTAGTGGCGACCCGCTCTCCTGCGATTCGGGCGATCTCTGAGGAGTTTCCCTTGATGATATCCACCCGGACGGCACCGAGAATCTCAGCGCATTTTTCGTCGCGGAAGGCTGTCGCCCCAGCCCCGCAGGCGTCCAGCACCACGGGTATACCCTTTTTATTTGCGCTTTCTGCCGCCAGGATCATGGAATCTACGAAGTCGGATGTCAGTGTGCCGGTATTCAGGACCAGGGCAGAGGCGATGCCTGCCATCTCAGCCGCCTCCTCGGGGGCATGGGCCATCACAGGAGACGCTCCGAATACCTTCACGATATTGGCGCAATCATAAATTGTGACCCAGTTGGTCAGATGGTGCACCAGCGGCCGCTCAGACCTCACCCTCTTCAGACACTGCCATGCAATGCAACTCATACAGTTCGTTGATAACTTGTCCGGGTATAAAACCCTCTCTGGGGGGCAGGGGCTCAGTCCGGCAAGTGGACCATGCGGCAGCATTATGAAAGGAGGCAGGCGGCTAGCAAAAGAGCATATCTTTAAGAAGGCGGGAAGGGTAAAGGAGATCCGCCAAGGACGGCTGCGAGGTGACAGAATGCCAACGAGTAAGAAGCAACTTGAGAAGCTGAACAGGGTGAAGAAGGCCAAGGCAGAGGAGCTATCCAAGCAGGCTGCTCTGGGCAGCAAAGATGCCCAAAAGAAGCTCAAGAAGCTCCAGAAAAAGCTCAAGTGAAGGCGTCAGCAGCCATCATCCCCTTCCGCAACGAACGACCCCATGCCGAAGTGGGAGGCGTATCCCATGGCTAGCGGCCCCTGCACAGGCTCGGAAAAGTGAAGGCGAAATCCACAGCCTCCTCTGCAGCGGCAGTCCCTCTTTGCAGATGCCGGATCGCCCCTGATCCGCACGAAGCTGCTCCAGCCTGTCCAGATTGGATGGCCGGCGCCCCGTCCCAGCCATATGCCGTCCACAGGCTCCACAGCCAGGAGTTCTGGAAAGCCTGCCAGCCTGAGGAGCCTTCTCAGCTCGTGCTCAGGGCTGTCGATCTGCAGGCCGGTGGCATCGCACCTGGCCCTGCCGGCCCTCGTGAACCTGGGATGGCGGGCTGGCAGAAACGGAAGACTTGAGACCCAGCGCCTGGAAGAGGCCAGCAGCGGGCTCTCGCCCAAGGCGGGGCCTCCCACCGGGCCAAGGGCCATAAGTGTCAAGCTCGCGTCTGGGATCTCCCCGCCGTAAACGCGCGCCAGCCTCCGCAGGTCTGCCTGCTCCTCAGGGAAAAATCCAGAGGATGAATAGACTGTAACGTGGGTGATCTGCCCCTCACTGGGACTGGATTCGCATAGGATGTAGGCGTGGCCGTGGCCCTTCAGCGGCCTTCTCCGGCTGTCGCAGCCGGTAAATGTGCTGGAGGTGCAGCAGTGCTCCACCAGGGCCTTGTGGACCCTCTCGGTCAGGAGGAGAGCGTGGGTGATGGGGATTGGCCGGCTGCTGGCCAGGCGGTAGCGTGCGGCTGAGGGGCCAATCGTTTCAGTCTCTTCGCTCATATTTACCTCAGGGCCATCACGATGCCAAGAGCGAGAACCATAAATATAAATAGCGGGCCATAAATGCGCTCCAGTGTATCAGCTCTTATTTTGGCGAGAAGTCGAGGTCCAGTATATGCGCCTATTGCCGCACCACCAGCTAACGGCAGGATGAGCATCAGATCGAACTGTCCCAATACGATATGCCCTGTCAGGCCAGATATCGAGTTGCACAGGAGCACAAATGCAGATGTTCCCACGACAGACGCTGCAGGAAATCCCAGGATGTATAATCCTGCGATCACAGGCGGTGTTCCACTCACCCCAAAAAGTCCGCACATCATACCTGAGAGAATGCCAAAGGCCGAGCCCAGAGCTCCTCTCCTCCATGTGAGCGGTGGCAGAGACGGCTCCACGCTTCCGGCCGTCTTCTTACTGCGCAGAGCCATCGGAATGCTCATGACAGTCATAAAGAGGCCGAAGAGCTTTCCTAAAAGAGCAGAAGGAAGCATACTCGAGATATAAGCGCCGATTAATGCGCCTATTATGCCTGCCGTCCCGAAGATTAAGCCGGTAGATATATCCAGGTTCCCCCTTCTTTTATGGCTGATCGAGGCGATGGCTGTTGTTGGTATTATTGAAGCGAGGGAAGTAGATACTGCAAGCTGCGTCGGCAAATCGAATAAAAGCGTCAGAGCTGGCACATAGAAGAAGCCTCCGCCTCCGCCAAGCATGCTCACGAGCAGCCCGATGGTAAAGCCCAGCGCCGGCAGTAGGAACCAGAGTGGCATGATCTCCGCTCAAATGCTCTTTCTTCTCCTTTCAAGCACCAGCTGGCCTGCAGCCCTCTCCGCCTCGATCTTTCTTCTGCATACCGGGCAGACCCGGACCCAGGCGAGGCCCGAAGCATCCCTCTGCACCTTCTCCGGGAGGGTGGACTCTATCCTCTGCAGCATGGGCTCTGTCGCATACCCCGCCCCGCAGATCCTGCAGGCCACAAGATCGAGTGTCACCTCAGGCTCTGGGACGGACTCATCGAAGGGTACCAGAGCCAGAGCTCTCGCAGGACAGAGCTCCACGCACAGGTCGCACTCCTCTTTGCACCTCTTCCAGTGAATGCTCCTCGTCCTCTCCGTCTCTGTGCGGGTTATGTTCTGGCTCGGGCAGACTGTAGAGCAGGACAGGCAGCCTATGCACGCTCCTGCATCAACTTTGATCATCTTCCGCCTCCGCGGGCGGCGATGATGGCAGAGCGCGTCCTCGCCCTCCGGGCCGCCTCCTCGAAATCGGTCGACAGTGCATTTGCCGGGCAGGTCTTGATGCATGTGGGCGAGTCGAGGCCCGCACAGAGATCGCACTTGTGGGCGATCTTGTCAGTCCAGACAACTCCGAATGGGCAGGCCAGATGGCAGAGACCGCAGCCGGTGCATTTCGTGATATCAAAGGCCGTCCTCTCCCCCTCCTTGTGCAGCGCCCCGGTGAAGCAGAGCATGGTGCAGGAGGCCTCCTCGCAGTGATGGCAGAATATTGGGATCGAGGCGTATTCCCCCACGAAGTGCACATTCACGTGTCCACGGCCTCCGTGCACCCTTTTACAGGCGACCTCGCAGGACCGGCAGCCTATGCACCGGCTGATATCAATGTAAACCGGCATTTCATTCACTCCTCGATACAGTGGCTAATCATCTATGATCCTACCTTATAAGCATGGGGGTGTACGGGCGCGTGCCGATGTACCTCTCCTTCTTTGAGCAAAAGATAACACATCTCATCGTTCTGGTACCAGCGGTTGGCGCCGTAACTGGATATATCCCCCCTTGTATAACATTTGTGTCCAGCAGGGTCTCCGCTCGGACCTAAAGCAGAGGCAGATACCTCTCCAGCTCCCACTGGGTGACGTTCATGCGGTAGGCATCCAACTCTGCCTTCTTGTTGGTGATGAAGGCATGAAAGACGTGCTCTCCCAGGGCCTCTCGAATGAGCTTGCTCTCCTCTGTGAGAAGTATGGCGTCGTTGAGGCTTCTAGGCAGGGTCTCCTCCTCGCTCATACGGGATATGTCATGCTCCTGGGGTGCAGGGAGGTCGTACTTGCTGGCCATGCCGGCCAGGCCCGCAGCCAGCATGACTGAGAAGGCGAGGTATGGGTTGGCTGCAGGGTCCGGGCTCCTGTACTCGACCCTTGTGGCCGCCTCCTTTCCCGGCTTGTACATGGGAACTCTCACCAGGGCGGACCTGTTTCTCCCGGCCCAGCAGATATAGATGGGGGCCTCATAGCCTGGGACCAGGCGCTTGCAGGAGTTGACCCACTGGTTAGTGACTGCGGTGATCTCAGGCGCGTGCTTGAGCAGGCCGGCGGTGTAGCTCCTGCCCTCATCTGAGAGGTGGTTGGGGTCGCCTGCATCGAACATCGCATTTCTCCTGCCCTGGAAGAGGGACTGGTGCACGTGCATGCCGCTTCTGTTCTGGCCGAAGATGGGCTTGGGCATGAAGCTGGCGTGACAGCCGTAGCGCCGGGCTATCTCCTTGGCTGTGATCTTGTATGTCATGACGGTGTCTGCCATGGTCAGGGCGTCATTGTAGCGGAGGTCGATCTCATGCTGTGACGGGGCGTGACCTCTTGGTGGCTGTACTCCACATCTATGCCCATTGAGTCCAGGGCCAGGATGGTGTCGCGGCGCAGGTCGGAGGCGTTGTCTGTCGTTGTCAGGTCGAAGTATCCGCCGCTGTCCAGCAGCTCTGTGCCGAACTCGCTTTTGAAGTAGAAGAACTCCGGCTCCGGGCCGACCATGAAGCTGTAGCCCTTATCCTTCAGGCGCATGAGATCTCTCTTGAGGATGTACCTCGGATCGCCCTCGTAGGGTGTGCCGTCGGGATTCTGTATGTCGCAGAACATGCGTGCCACGGCGTTCTCCTGCTTGCCTCCAGGGTATGATCTGGAAGGTGGCCGGGTCGGGCTTTGCGACCATGTCCGGCTCATGTATGCGGGTGAAGCCCTGGATGGATGAGCCGTCAAAGCCCATGCCCTCCGAGAAGGCGCCCTCCAGCTCGCTCGGGTTGATGGCAAAGCTCTTCGGGACCCCCAGGATATCAGTAAACCAAATACTAACAACTCTTACATTATTTATTAAGAGAAATTATGATCGCAAACTGGATAATAGAGGGATAGAAAATCTTATTTTCTGCGGTCGCAGTTAGATTAATATATGTCGGGCGACAACCATTATATCATGTCGAGGCTCACTATTTCCGTTTTTAGCCATGAGCACGGCACAGATGCGTCCTTAGATGCATCCGAGATGAAATTCGGCCTCTAGGGCCCAATCCGCTATTATCCGGATTGGGTGTTGAACGGGCGAAAGCTGCATGGAATTTCTGAGCATCACTGCATTTGGAGATCCGCATCAATGGAAGGGATGGTCGGATGAAGCCCTCCCAGTCCTCTAATATCAAGGGCGCCTCCAGATTTGACCGGCTTTCATCATCCGGAGCTATAAAGCCTTTTCATGGGGAAAAAGATGATGGAGAGGAGAGCACTTCCTGGCCAGATCCTTCGGGAAGATAAAATGAGAAAGAATATACTGTATGCAAAAAGGGATTGCGAGAACGGCAAGCGCCTGGCGCGCCTGCTGGAAAGGGCAAAGCTGAAGTTCGAAAAAAGAGACCTGGAGAGCAATGAAGCCATATCACAGCTCAAGTCCCTGGGCATCTGCTCCATCACGTCTCCCGTCCTATTGATGGATGATAATCCCATCCGATTCCTGGACTCATCTTGCTTCAGGACAATCGGAGACAAGGACCTGCTGGCGATGATTAGATAGGCTGAACCAGGGAGGTGGATCTGATGGTATTTCCCAGGTGCCCCATGTGCGGCTCAATGTGGATTGCGCACAGTGAAGATCACCCTGTGCCGCAATGCGAGACCTGCGGGCAGCGGCTCAAGAAAAAGGAGCACGGAAAAGGCTACGAAGTTGTTTGAGTGTAAGGCAGCGGGCACGAAGGAGAAGAGGTAGATCGGCCTATCTTTCTGCCAGCGACTTTTGATAGGCCTTCCACCCCGGACACCATCCGGTGTGCCAGTGCCAGATTTTGGAGATGATCGATCCGGGGTGCCTCTCCGAATACCTGCGCAGGGGGCAGGAGTCGCACATATGCTTCTTCTCTGCCATCGTTACAGCCTCACCTGCAGGCCTTCTTATCCTTTGATCAGGCCTTCGCCGCGGAATACCCGCTTTGCCTCCTCGAAGGAGATGTCTGGGGGAGGAATGATGATGTCCGAAGGCAGGATCTCCGCAGGATCGAGGGGCTTTGCCAGGCTCTTCACAGACTTTATCAGATCCGCCAGATCCCTGGAAAAATCGCCCTGACTGCCCGAGGTGATATCCCTGACGATCCTGTTGTCGATCTCATTCACCCTGGAAAGCAGCGCGTCCTCCAGAAGATACTGGCCCTCACCCAAAATCCTGATTATCATTTCTTCATCTCCTCCTTCATCCTGGCCAGCATATCGTCCACATTGCTTTTGGCCTTGGCACGGGCGATCTCTGCCCCCAGCTCGTCGCCTCCAGAATAGTCTGTGAGGGTTCCGGCCTCAAGGAGCTCATCCAGGGCGGCGGACCTGGCCTTCATGCTCTCAGTCTTCTCTTCAGCCCTCTGCACAGCCATGCCCACATCGGCCATCTCTTCGCTGATACCCGTCACCGACTCTGAGACCTTGACCTGAGCCTCAGCAGCCGAGTACTGGGCCTTGATGGTCTCCTTCTTTGCCCGGAAGGCCTCCACCTTTGTGGCCAGGCGGCTCTCGGCAGCCATGAGCTTTTGCTGCTGCTCATTGAGGTCTGCGATCTGCCCCTCCAGTGTCTCCATCTGAGCCTGCAGGGCGGCCTTATTCTCCAGAGCCTTCCTGGCCAGGTCCTCCCTGCCGGCCTGCAACGCCTCCCTGGCCTGCCTGTCCAGCTTGTCGAGGTTCATCTGCAGCTTTTCCTTCTGCATCTCCAGCCTCTTCTTGGATGTGGTAACCTCTGCCACACCCCGCTTGACATTTTGCAGTAGGGCCAGCTGCTTCTCATATGAGAGGTCCAGAGTCTCTCTGGGGTCCTCAATCCTGTCCATGATCTTGTTCATCTTTGCCTGTACAACCGTGCTCATTCGATCCAGGAAACCCATTTATTAACTCCCCTAATTCTCTGAATGCAATCTATTGGATCGCAGCTACTTATAGCCTTTTGGATAGGATACAGGATATCTACTCGTTATCTATGCTCGCTTATCCGCCCCGATCTCTGCAATCTTTTCATATTCGAGCTGATCTTTGGGTACTGGCATCTTTTCCTCATCCGGATAGCCGAAGGCGATCATCGACTCGACCTTATAATTCTCCGGCAGAGAGAGCGTTTTTCTGACATAATCCCCGGCAGACTGATGGCTGTCATGCATCCTGTTTCTGATCTGAATCCAGCAGGAGCCCAGCCCCAGGCTGCATCCTGCAAGCTGGAGTATGATGGAGGCAATGGAGCAGTCCTCCACCCAGACATCCGACTCTCCCTCCTCGGCACAGACTACGACCCCAAGAGCCGCGCCCCTGAGAAAGGAGGAGCCGCTCTCCTTGGCCTGGGATAAAGCTGCCAGGACTCTCCTGTCTTCGACAAATATGAACCTCCAGGGGTTGATGCCTCGAGAGGAGGGGGATCGCAAGGCCGCCTCCTTCAAGAGATCTATCTTCTCAGCTTCAATTGGCAGTGCTTTGTACCTTCTGATGCTGCGCCTCTTTCTCAATATGTCGAGCATAATGAACTCCCTCTCAGTTGCTTCTCTCAATTCTGGCAAAGCTATTTGTCATGCTCTCGTGCTCATCATCAGTATTAATATCGCGATTGCATACATCCTGCCACCGGGAGATCTTTCCACGTCAGGAACGTAATTAGTGGAGGAGCAACCCGGATTATATAGCTTTGCGTAAGGTGAAAATTCCTGAGAAGCTGCGCAGCATGCGGCTCAGGATCCCCATCTTCTTCGCTCTGATGGGGTTTATAATCTATCTCATGATAGAGACGGATGGAGTGGTGGACAGGATCGGAATGGTATTTGTGACCATATGCATTCTCACCACATCGATCGCCATCCTCTTCGGCGCGATGTTCGCCCCTGGGGCATGGTGTTCATTCTGCCCGACGGGAACGCTGCAGAGGATCGAAGGAGGCAGGAAGTACCAGCTTCGGGTGGACCGGGAAAAATGCATCGATTGATTTATCGGAATTCCGTCAGCTCGGAATTGACCTGCTTGATGCTCTCCATTAAATTCAAACCTTTCTCTGTGGTTTCGTATGTAATGGTCGGTCCCTCATTTACAGCAATCAAGCCATTCTTGTTCAGGAGATCAATGTAAGCATTCACAGTCTTAAAATTGAGGTTGGCCTGATATACTATTTTGGTTTTGATGGCCCCGTTGCTGCATATATCAAGGACCTTCGCGATTATCTCTTCCCTGCTTCTTTTCATCAATCCCGCCCCCATCAATTTTGCTTCTATTAAGCAATATTGGTTAACCCAAGTAATATAAAAGTTTGTCGGGTCTAATGCTTGATGTAGAGCCCCGAATGAATAACATGAAATGGTGAGACTACCCGGAATCAGCCGCAAGACTTATATTCGACTTATGACGTACTTCGTTGAATGCCGTGAGTCATGCGGCGGAGAAGGTAGAGGAGTGGGGGCTTCTCTCTCGTTTACCATTCAAATTCGTTGATTGGCTAATTAGCCTATTCCAGCTCCGCCATGTCAAGTCATATCATAGCACACAATTCTTATACTTCCTCATCCTTTTCCCTAGCTCATGATTGCCTCAGTCGAGCGTTCATCACTATGCGGCGAGGTATTCGCCCCGCCATCCAAAAGCTACACCCACCGCGCCATCCTTATCACCTCCCTCGGCCCGGGGGGCAGAGTGCTCAGGCCGCTGCTCTCAGCCGACACCAGGGCCACCGTCTCCGCCTGCCGGGCCTTCGGAGCCGATATCTCTGTGGAGGACGATGACGAGGTCAGCATCACAGGCGTCTCAGACCAGCCCAGCACTCCGGAGGATGTGATCAACGTCCTCAACTCCGGCACGACGCTGCGCTTCATCTCTGCAGTGGCCGCCCTTACCGACGGAGCGGTGCTAACGGGAGACGCCTCCATCCGCACCCGGCCCAACGGCCCTCTGCTCAGCACACTCTCAGAGCTTGGAGCCGAGGCCTTCTCCATCCGCAATAACGGCAAGGCCCCTCTGGTGGTGCGGGGAAGGATGCGGGGCGGCACGGCTCACCTGCTGGGTGGCGTCAGCTCCCAGTTCCTCTCAGCGCTTCTCATAGCAGCGCCACTGGTCGCAGCAGACACGAAGATCGAGATCGAGGGGGAGCTGAAGTCGCGTCCCTACGCGGAGATCACAATGGACATGCTGACAGATGCAGGCGTGCGGGTGGAGGAGACCCGGGAGCCTCACGCCTTCGTGGTTGCTGGCGGCCAGAGCTTCAACCTGAAGAGCTATACCGTTCCCGGAGACTTCTCCTCTGCCTCCTACCCAATGGCAGCGGCAGCCATAACAGGCTCGGAGGTGACTGTGAAGGGCATTTTTCCGTCCCGGCAGGGTGACTCGGCAATCATCGATATACTTACCCGGATGGGGGCAAAGGTGAGCTGGGACAGGGAGGCAGGGGACCTGCGGGTGGCTGGCGGCGATCTGGAAGGAATAGATATCGATGCCAGTCGCACTCCTGATCTGGTGCCAACCATTGCAGTTCTGGGGGCTGCAGCCCGAGGGAGGACCACTGTCTTCAACGCCGAGCATGTGAGGCACAAGGAGACTGACCGGCTGCACGCGATGGCTGTGGAGCTGTCCAAAATGGGGGCGAACATCAGGGAGAGGCCGGACGGATTGGAGATCGTGGGCGGGCCGCTCTCACCTGCGAAGGTGCACGGCTGGGACGACCACAGGATCGTCATGGCCCTGGCGGTGGCAGGACTGGTGGCTGGAGGCACGCAGATCGACACCGCAGAGTCCGTGGATGTATCCTATCCGGGATTCTTCAGGGAGATGGGCAAGCTTGGCGCGAAGATAAGCGTGGAATAGCCCTGGCATTCACTATGGTCGGGCCTTTGATGTTTTGATCGCAGGAAATTGATTTATACCAGCACCATCCTTCAAAGAATATCGATCTATGGTGCAGGAGGGACAATATGGCAGAAAATGAAATGAGAAATTTCGCCCTGCGAGACAAGGACGGAAATGAAATCGGAATCTTTACGGGAAAGTCACCCAGGCAGGCCGCTCTGAAGGCCGCAAACCGCGGCCATACAGACATAAGGCTCCGCGAAAGGGGAACCAAAAAGGTTCATGTGTTCAAGGGTGAGAGGGTGCAGGTCAGCAAGCCCAAGGGCGCGCCCGCCTGGATGCCGGACAAGATTTGGAAGCCCAAGGTCAAAAAGGTAGGAATTGAGAAGCTCGAGACTGGCAAAGAAAAGGCAGTTGCTGCTAAGCGCTCTAAAAAGTAAGGCATGTACAGGATAGTTCGGCGCATGGAGCTGGCAGGCGGGGAGATCATCCTCAATGAGATTGAGGCTCCAAGGATAGCCCGTGCAGCCCAGCCGGGGCAGTTTGTTATGCTCAGGGCAAATGAGAGGGGAGAGCGCATTCCCATGACCCTGGCCGGCATAAATCCCGAGAGAGGGACGATTACCATCATCTACCATGTGGTGGGCCGCTCCACAGCGCTATTCAAGTCGCTTCAGGAGGGCGACTCCTATCTGAATGTGGCTGGCCCCCTTGGCAGGCCCACGGAGGTGGGCTTTGCTGGCACAGCAATATGCGTTGGAGGAGGCACGGGCCTGGCCGTGCTCTATCCCATCGCCAGGAGGCTCAAGAGCCTTGGCAACAGGGTGATCAGCATCCTCGGAGCCCGCGAGGCGCGGCTTGTGATTTTAAAAGATGAGATGGCAGCGGTCTCGGATGAAGTTCTAATCTGCACCGACGACGGATCTCTGGGCAGGAAAGGGCTGGTCACTGAGCTGCTCCAGGAGGTCCTGGGAAGAGAGGAGCTGAAGGAAGCAAAGCCCGGATTGGTAGTGGCCATCGGCCCGATTATCATGATGAGGCTTGTCAGCGACATCACCCGGCCACTGGGCATCAAGACCATCGTCAGCCTCAATCCCATTATGATCGACGGCACAGGAATGTGCGGCAGTTGCCGGGTGGAGGTGGGCGGCCAGACCCGGCTGGCCTGTGTGGACGGCCCGGAGTTCGATGGCCATGAGGTGAACTTCGACCTTCTCCTGGAGCGGCTAAAGGCCTTCGAGGATGAGGAGAAGCAGGCCCTGGAGGCGCACGGCCTGAATGAGGAGAAATGCTGGCTTAAAGAGAATGAGGCGGCGGCAAACGAGCCGGTGCGTGAGAGAGAGGCGCAGGAGGCCGATGAGCAGTAGGCAAGACTTCAATATCAGGTCTCTGGAGGGGGCATATATTCCCGGTCTGATCTCCCTGCAGAGGCAGGTTTCAGCAGCTCTCCCAGATCCGGAGGTCTTTATGCTTCATGATGAGGCCTATTTTTCAGGGATATTAGATCTGCCTTCCGCGGCAATAGGCGCCTTCTGCCGGAACAGGCTGATCGCCTATTGTTTCATCATCATTCCCGGATCATCGCAGGCCAATCTTGGCAGGGACATCAATCTGCCTCTTCGAGAGCTTTCCAGTGTGGCACACATTCAGGCGGCAGCGGTCCATCCGGACTACCGGGGGCACGGCCTGCAGAAAATGATGCTGGAGGAGCAGCTAAAAAACATTGAAGAGCAGGGATATAGGCACGCCTGCTGCACTGTGTCTCCAAAAAATCCTGTCAGCCTCAAAAATGTATTATCCTGCGGCCTCTTGATTGAGGCATTGCGGCCCAAGCTCAACGGATGGTGCCGGTACATAATGCATAAAGATCTGAGAAGGCCTGCATATTTACCGGAGATCTCCCATGAAGAGAAGTGTATTGCAGTAGGCATCTCGGACTTGAAAGCCCAGGCAGAGCTGTTAAAAGCCGGATTTGCAGGCTTCGAGATCGCGGCCTGCAATGGAGGCTACAATATACTTTTTGCGCATCTTCGAAATTAATTGATTCCAGTAATACTATTTAAATCAGGAATCATTTGCTGCCATGGCAACCAGGTCGACGAGGTCTATCACCCTCTCCCCGGCCCCGGCGTCTCTGAGGTTTCTGATGCAGAGCGGGCAGGATGTGACTATGTAGTCCACGCCCTCAGGCACATCAAGCAGCCTTCTCCTGGCCATTTGCAGCGAGAGGTCTCTGTATCCGGCCCGAACTCCGCCCCCTCCCCCGCAGCACCTGGCATCCTTTTTCGATGACCTCATCTCCACCAGCCGGCAGACAGCCTCAATAACCCTGCGGGGTGGATCATAGATATTGTTGTGCCTTCCAAGGTGGCATGGATCATGATATGTGACTGTGATATCGAGGCGCTGGAGCCTCTTGCCGGCATGCGGCTTGAAGTTTATATCAAGCCTTTGACCATCTCTGATGCGCTCGTCCAGAAACTCGGCCACAGATACCACCCGGAATTCAGGGGGATAATCATTTTTCAGGGTTGTGTAGCAGCCGGCACAGCCTGTGATCACCGTATGGGCTCCGATCTGCTTTATCTGTCTTAGGTTCTCCTCCATGAGCCGCGAGGCATAAAATCCCATGCGCAGCAGCGGCGAGCCGCAGCATTGCTCATCGGGCAGCATTGTGACTCCGAAGGTGCGCAGGAGGTCGAATGTCCTGGCTGCCGTCTTGGTGTAGCGGTATGAGTTCATGCAGCCGGCGAAGTAGACATAATCGGCCCCCTCCTTGAGAAGGCTTCTGTCCGCCAGCCAGGATAGGCGGTCACCAGGGTCGCCGAATGTGTTTCCGCTCTGCAGGATTCTGGAGGCAAGGCTCTCCTGCTCCCTGCCGGCTATTCCTGAGAGGATGAGCTTCCTCCTGCCCCTTTCAATCAGGCGGGGCGGATTTATGCCGGCAGGGCAGTTCTCTGTGCAGATCCCGCAGGTGGTGCATGTGTTGAGGCTCTCCTGAACACGGCAGTCGGCAGGAAGGCCGTTTTCCAGGCCCTGCAATATCATGATGCGCCCTCTG
The DNA here is from genome assembly GCA_018052825.1 of Methanothrix sp. GTDB lineage: Archaea > Halobacteriota > Methanosarcinia > Methanotrichales > Methanotrichaceae > Methanothrix. Next base: position 12,267 of record JAGPMN010000023.1, on the reverse strand, counting down.
GCGTTGGCCGACTCCCAGCCCGACTCCTCGAATACAGGGCAGAATGAGCGGCAGGTTCCGCAGCGGGCACACTGGTCTATGGCCGACAGATCGGTATCGTCTTTTATATCGCTATGCCTGCCCCTGGCTTCGTGCGAATCTATGCTCGTCTCAGGCATCATATACTTTACAGCCCCATCTTGCCGGGATTGAGAATGCCCTGTGGATCCAGTGCTCTCTTGATTGATTGCATAACTGAGAAAGCCTCACTTCCGACCTGCCCGGTAAGCATATCCGCCCTGGCCAGGCCGATGCCGTGCTCCGAGCTGACTGTGCCTCCCAGCTCCAGGGCGGCCCTGTGAATTCTCTCCGCAGCCAGGCGGAGCTTCTTCCACTGCTCGTCATCTCTGACATCTATGAAGAGGGCTACATGCAGATTGCCGTCGCCGATGTGCCCGTACTTCATGGCAGGGATGTCAAGCCTTGCAGCGATCTGCGCAACCCTCTTGATCAGCGCCGGAATCTGCTTTATGGGAACTCCGACATCCTCTCCCATGTAGATCCGCGTCTTCGACGGATCCAGCTTTGATATGGCTGCTCCGACAAGCCTCCTCGCCCTCCAGATGCCTGCCATCTCCTCCACTGAAGCGGCAACTCTCACGCTTTCAGCTGATGGCATGCAGGATTCCCTGATCTGCACTGCCATCTCCGCAGTCGCTGTCTCTGTCCCATCCACCTCGAATAAAATCACATCTCCGTCCGCAGGCAGGGATAGATTCGGATCGCACATTTTGAGAACCTGCAGAGTGGTCCTGTCCAGGATTTCGCAGGCCGAGGGGGTGATACCCCTTGAGAATACATCGATGACTGCCCGGCCGGCGATCTCCGCATCCGGGAAGCTGGCCAGCACCAGCTTTCTCATGGCAGGGAGGGGAACGACCTTCAGCCCGGCGGCGGTTATGATGCCCAGCGTCCCCTCCGACCCGACAAAGAGGCGGGTGAGATCGTACCCGGCCGAGGACTTGAGGACCCTGCCTCCGGTATGAATGACCCGGCCATCTGCCAGCACCACCTCCAGGTCCAGAACGTAATTTCTCACGGTTCCGTATTTTACAGATCTCATGCCGCTGCTGTTATTTGCGATCATCCCCCCGATGGTGCACATGGCAGCGCTGCCAGGATCCGGGGGAAAGAAGAAGCCCCTGGGCTTGAGGGCGAGGTTCAGCCTCTCCGCCACCAGCCCGGGCTCGACTATCACCTGCTGGTCTTCGATGTCTATTTCCAGTATGCGGCTCATTCCGGACATGTCCAGGGCGATTCCTCCCTGCACAGGAGAGCAGCCTCCAGAGAGGCCAGTTCCGGCACCCCGGGCTGTGACCGGGATGAGATGCTCGCTGCAGAGGCGGAGGATACGGGAAACCTGGCCGGTGCTGGCCGGGCGAACCACAAAATCGGGCAGCCCCCTGATTTGGGATGCATCGGCTGCATAGCAGCATCTCTCCGCCGGGGAGTCAGAGACCCTGCCATCTCCGGCGATAGACTTCAGCTCCTCAAGAATATCGCTCATTTGATTTGAAGTAGCAGAAAAATGGCTTTCGATATAAGGATTCGGTTCGCCCCAGGAATCGGTCGAACTCTAACTATTCCTTGGAGGGATTTCATGAGTGGATTTTAGTAATATAAAATAATAAAATTTTTATATAAAAAATTTATTTGTATAATATGTATAAATTTAAATAATAAAAAAATTTAAAGAATAACTAAAAAATAATTTTAGAATAATATATCAATAGGTCTATTAAGATTGATATAAATCTATAAATTATAATAAGGTATAATCAATATGTAATAATCATAAATATATAATCTAATAAAAATTAATTGAATTTATATGTTTAAATTTTGTAAATTTATTAAATTTTAAAAAATAATTTTAAGCTAGGAATAAGCCGTCCTTAAAGTGCGTTTTGATAATAAAATCTAAATTTTATAAAAACATAAATCAATGAAATAGCCTTTACTTTTGCGTCCATATTTGTGTTTATAATAATACTATTATCTTTTGCAAGAATCACATTTATTCTTATATATTATATGAATAGGTGCGCATTCGATTTACATTTTCATCTTGAGCACTATTTTTGCCTCGCAAAGGATGAGGATGGGCGATGAGATGACCATATTCTTATAGAATTTGAAATAAAGGATCCAGCCAAATGAGATCTCACTTGCAGCACAATGTTCCAAGACTATAAAATATAGGAATGGAACTTGAGGGCTCCAATTCATAAGCTGACTTGGTGAGATATCCAGCCAAACAGATTCAAATAATACAAACCATCAAAAAATTTTAATAATTTATTATATTTTTAAATGAAAATCAATGATTTTTAATATACTTATTAATGTACTAAATTATTGTTATATTGTTAATTGTACATATATTTATAACTATTTATTTTTAAAAAATTAACTTTCATATTTTAGAAAATATCATAATATTAAATATCTAATTATTATATTATGTATTTATGTATAAATCAAATATTTTTAATACATTTTTACAAATTTTTATAGAAATTATTTAAACGGGTCTCTCTACAATCCCGCTTGAAAAAAGTTAGGATTAAAAGATGTGCGGCCTTCAGGCCGTCTTCATGCTGGCAGCTTCTTCGAGCCCAAGTTCCCTGATGGACTGCTCTCTCATCTTGAACTTCTGAATCTTGCCGCTCACAGTCATGGGGAAGCCGTCGACGAACTTTATGTACCTGGGGATCTTGAAGTGGGCAATCTTTCCCCTGCAGTAGGCCTTGATATCATCCTCTGTAGCCGCAGCATCCTTCTTGAGCTTGATCCAGGCCATGATCTCCTCCCCGTACTTCTTGTCCGGCACGCCGATTACCTGCACATCGCTCACAGCCCTGTGGGTGTAGAGGAACTCCTCGATCTCCCTCGGATATATGTTCTCTCCGCCACGGATGACCATGTCCTTGAGCCTGCCAGTGATCTTGCAGTAGTCCTGCTCGTCCAGCGTGCCCAGGTCTCCTGTGTGCAGCCACCCCTGCTTGTCTATGCACTGCTCTGTTGCCACGGGATTGTTGTAGTAGCAGCGCATGATCATGTAGCCCCGGGCGCAGATCTCGCCGGTATCCCCCTGCTGCACCATCTTTCCCGTCTTGGGATCCACGATCTTAATCTCTGTGTATGGCATGGGCCTGCCTACGGTCGAAACCCTCCGATCCAGAGAGTCGTCCGTCGAGGACATTGTGATTCCGGGAGATGCCTCCGTCTGGCCATAGGTGATCACCACCTCCCTCATGTTCATGAGTGTGCTCACCTTCTTCATGTACTCAACCGGGCAGGGTGACCCTGCCATGATCCCCGTGCGCAGAGACGAGAGGTCGTACTTGGAGAAGTCCGGATGCTCGAGCTCAGCCACAAACATGGTGGGCACGCCATGCAGAGCAGTGCAGCGCTCCCTCTCCACTGCGGACATGACCGCCACAGGATCGAAGTGCTCGGCGGGCAGAACCATGGTCGCCCCGTGCGTCATGGCTGCCATGTTGGAGAGGACCATTCCGAAGCAGTGATAGAAGGGAACTGGAATGCAGAGCCTGTCCTTTTCCGTGAACTTCATACACTCGCCGATGAAGTAGCCGTTGTTGAGGACGTTGTGGTGGGTGAGGACCACTCCCTTGGGAAATCCGGTTGTGCCTGATGTGTACTGGATGTTGACGGGATCGTCGAAGTCCAGGCTCTCCGCCCTTTCCAGCAGGACCTCATCCGGCACGCCCTCGCCCATCTTCATGACATCATCCCATGTGTACATGCCCGGCTGCTTTTCGCCACGGATGGTGACAGCCGTCCTCAGGAAAGGCAGCCTCTCGGAGTGAATCCTGCCAGCCTGCGCCGCCCTGGCCTCAGGGCATACCTGGTAGAGCATCTGCACATAGTCCGAGCTCTTGAAGCTGTCCATGAGCAGCAGTGCCTGGGTCTCTGACTGGCGCAGGGCATACTCAAGTTCATGGGTTCGGTAGGCGGGGTTGATGTTCACCATGATTATGCCAGCCTTGGCTGTGGCGAACTGGGTGATGATCCACTCTGCCAGGTTGGTGGCCCAGATGGCCAGCCGGTCGCCCTTCTTCAGGCCGAGGGCGATGAAGCCCTTTGCTGCGCAGTTAAGCTCCTTTTGCAGCTCGCGATAAGTATAGCGCTTTCCCTGCTGAATAGCGACAATTGCGTCATTATCAGGATATTTGTCAGCTATTTCATCGAACATATCCCCGATAGTCTTTCCAATAAGCGGTTTTTCTGAGCCGCGAAAAGCATAACTGTGCGAGACCCTCCCTGGCATGAGTTCGCCTATCATTTCCTCAGGGCATATAATTGTATCTTTTAACATGTTTGCCAGAGGTAAAACTTAATCATATGTTACTTATTATAAAAAATAGAAAGCGATCCAATACCTAGACATTCAGCTGATAGGCGTATCCGGATTTGAAGTACTTGTAGTCCGAGTACGTCAGGCCTGCGCCGTCAATGGCGATATTGTGGTACTGATCGCCCTGCACGCTGAATGTCACAGATCCCGCCTGATTGCCGGCCCGCCCCTCTGTAGCCGCGAGGCTCCCATCCACATAGACGTTATAGCCCCGCAGCCAGTTCGACCGGACTGTAACTGATGAATAGCCGTAAACTGACGGATATGTGGGCTGGTAGGGCACAACATCTACTACTATCACATTGCTGGGCTGGCTGGCGACATTGAAGAACAGCAGGTGCTGGCCAACCTCATCGGCGTAGAATCGAAGCTGATTGTAGGCATAGAAGCTGTAAGTGTTTTCATTCAGATCTCCACCCGGATATATCTCATATAAAGAGCCGTAGCCGCCTGACGGAGATATCGCAATCAGGTTGAGCACGGAGCCCAGGGGAACCATTGCATACTGAGTCCAGCTATCTCTCCCGGATATCCACAGCCAGTTTCCTCCAGTGCTCAGGGAATAGGTCTGATACTGGGTATAGGGCACTGCCGTCTGCGAAGCGCCGAAGTACAGTGTATCGGGCTGCACCTCATTTAATTGGACCTGGGTCGGAGCCGTGAGCTGCTCTTCAGGAGCCCCGGTGGATGAGCTGTAGTACTGGGAGTACTTCTCCACAGACACCTGGCTGGATGTGCTCCTGCCGGTTTTGGCATACGAGCCGCTGCCTGTACTGGATGCAATTTGCGAGCTGCTAGTCGTAGCCCCCGCTGCCGCTCCGACGGTCGGTACGGGCAGGAAATTGCCAGAAGATGCACTGAGGGGGCTTTCGCTCCAGGATGCCGAGAGCGATGTCTGCTGCGCCCCCATGGCAGTGGTTCCGGACACTGTCACCGAGCCCTGCATCTGCGGATGGAGGCTGCAGTAGTAGTTATAAGTTCCTGGGTTGTTGAATTTGATGGAAAACTTCTTTCCTGGATCGATCAAGCCGGAGTCAAAGAGGCCCTGACTGCTGACAATCCTGTGCTGAATTGCGTCCTGATTGTGCCATTCAACCGTTGTGCCGGATGAAACAGTTAGAGCAGAGGGCACAAACGATCCGTTTTTGATATTAACCCTGCTATCTGCTGCTGCATCTGTTGAGCTGATCAGCATTATTGCAGCTATTGTCAATATCAACAAAAGCTTTATTTGATTAATCCTCATACACTAAACCCCATTTTTTTGAGATAGCAAAGCATGCGATCTCAAAGAATAAATATTTTCTCCAGGAAAAACAATCATTCATTAGATTAAATTCAATGCATCTCTTAAAAATCTCTTTGCCCTTTTCACGTCAGCCGGGTCCCTTTCAGGTGCTTTCGCCCTGCTTTCTGCCAGGCTCTCCAGGGCATCCCTCAGGGCCTTCATCGTCTCCATCGATCCAGGGCAGGACTGGTTGACCACCACCTGGTTCTCATTTCCGTATATCCCCAGGAATGGAAATATGCGGCAGGACCACGGCCGGGCCTCATAGATCTTGCAGCCATGGGCTGAGGCATCATAGAACTTGCATGGCAGAATGTGCTTGAACTTGAGGGCCTCCGGCCTATCCGGATCGGCTGCGGTGTATTTCTTGAGGACTTTATTCAGGGGGATCTTCAGGTGCCTGGCAATGGCAGCGGCGTCATCGGGCCGAAGGCGAATGGGATCTCCTGTGGTACAGCAGTTCCCGCACCTTTTGCAGCGGAAGAGCAGGTGGCTGGCCATGCGATAGTAGTCGACTGTCGTGTAGCGAGGCAGGCCCAGCTCCGGAAACTGTGCATCAGGAATGGCTGTGGCTGCGAGTAGGATCTCGGCTATCTTCGTAGCCTCTGCGGATTCTTTGCTGCCGGACATCCCTGACAGCCTTTTTGATGGACACCCTTTTCAATCTTGCCCTTCTTCATTCTCATCATGTCCAGGGAGATCGTGCTCGTTGGCAGGTCCAATGTGGGAAAGTCAACCCTGTTTTTTCAGATTACCGGAAAGAAGGTCCGGACGGGCAAGCGTCCCGGCATCACCCAGTATCCGTTCAAGGCAAAGGTGGGCGATATCTTCTATGTGGATATGCCCGGATACGGCTTCATGCTCAAGGCCACAAAGGCGGAGCAGGAAAGGACCAGGGATCTAATAGTAAAATACTTTGAAGAGCATGCGAGAGAGATCCTCCTGGCGGTGCAGGTGATAGATACCTCCTCATTTCTGGACATAGCCGATCGCTGGGAAGGGCGGGGAGAGGTGCCCGTCGAAATCGAGCTGTGGGAGTTTCTAGGCGACGTGGGCCTGGATGCGGTGCTGGCCGCCAACAAGATAGATCGCATCGCCAAAGCTGATGTGGACGGGGCGCTGGACCTCATCTGCGAGCGGCTGGGAATGCTGCCCCCCTGGACGCAGTGGCTGGACAGGGTCGCACCCATAAGCGCAAAGCGCGGTCAAATCAAGCCCCTCAGGGAGATCATCTCCAGGCGGCTGGGGGGAGGGGCATTCAACGAGATGTAGAGGGGGGAGTATAGAGGGCGGCGCGGCCATTCAGGGCGGGGAGTAGTCACGGAAAAGCATAAGAGTTCTCAGGTGGAGAAGACCGGCATGGATTTTAACCGCCGCTTCGAAATGGCTGCAGCGGGTGTAGTGGTACTGGTCTTTCTCATCACAGTCTACCTGACCCAGGACTTTCTCAGCACCATCCTTCTTAGCATTGTGCTGGTCTTTCTCTTAAAGCCCCTTTATTCCATCTTTTTCAGGCTGACCGGCCACCGCCAGATCTCATCTTTTTTTTCGATATTGATCGTCTTCATAACATTTCTGGCTCTTTTTCTGGGCATAACCAGCGTGCTTTTTGTGGAGCTGACCAATCTGGAGAGATCGCAGGCGCTATCCGGGCTGGATTTGTCTGCCATCGCCGATATCACCCATGAGATCGGCCTGTATGCCAAAAGCACACTGCCCGCCTGGGCTTATAGCTATATGGAAGTGAAAGTTCGAGAATACCTGCAGGGGATCAGTGACATTCCCATAGCCATCGCCGATTGGATCTTTCCCATAGTGAGAAGCGAACTCACCTCCTTCGCCTCCAGTCTTCCAGTGCTCTTCGCCCAGCTCATTGTGGCGGTGTTCTTCACCTACTACCTGCTCATAGACGGCGGCAGCTTTGTGAGGAGCGGGCTCGACCTTCTTCCCCGGCAGGACAGGAGGATCGTGGAGATATTCCTTCAGGAGCTCGCCAGCATTTATGACACCCTCTTCTCGGTTTATTTCACCACATCCATGCTCAGCGGCGTTCTGGCCTTCATCGGCTTTTCGCTGCTGGGCGTGCCATATCCATTCGTTTTGGGGGCGCTGGTAGGCATCTTCACCCTTTTGCCCATGCTTGGGCCGCCCACCATCTTCATTCCCATGGCCCTGTACTATCTGATCGTGGGAGACGTGATCCGCTCCCTGGTAATAGTGATATTCGGAACCGTAGTGCTCATGGTCATACCCGAGAACGTGATCCGGCCCCAGCTGGCAATGAAGAGCGCCAGCATCCATCCTGCAGTAACGCTGCTGGCATACACAGCTCCCATCTTCGTGGTCGGCATCGTGGGGGTCATAGCCGGTCCCGCACTCTACGGATTCCTCCTGGCTGCGTACCGGGCGGCGGTCAAGTACAGGGAGATATAGATCAAACGGAAAGGTTTATCTCTTTTTATCGTTCACTACCTTAGTTCAGTTCCATGGAGCTTTAAATATGGGCGCAGAGGGCAGATCAGAAAAGAGCGGTGCAATTGATATCACAGAGCTGCTATTGACGGCAGATCTCTATAACCGGAAAGAGAATTTGACTGAAGACGACCTGCCACCCCGAATTCGCAAGCATTATTTCGATGTGCAGGCGAGGGGAGTGAAGAGGCCGGTTTATGTTACAGCAGCAGATGCCGAGAAGATCTGCGGCCTGGAGAACGTCAAAGCGGCGGTCAAGGACCTCACATTCGTATCCTACGAGGAGTTCGGCTCCCAGCTCCGTCTCACGGTATTCGACGTCGCAGCCCGCTGGTTCGCCAATCAAAAGGACTTGGCGCGCATGCGCATCAAGGCCAATCCAGCCCTGGCATACTTCTTTGAGAATTACGACTCCATGGATGTCAGCTATGAGCAGGCTAAAGCCGCCAACAAGCCTCTCTGCGCTGACCGGGAGTGGATCGATGCAAGGATCAAGGAGCTGTGCAGGGACTCCAAGGAGGCGGAGGACCTTCTCAAGCTGGCCTACATCAAAGCCCCGGAGGATGTGAGGGATAGCATCTCAGGGCTTATCCTCACAGCAGAGCAGAAGGCAGAGATCGAGAAGACGGGAAAGGCCCTAAATAACAGGCAGTATCTGCGCGAGATCGGCCTGTATGAGATCGGCAAGCTCCTCTTCATCGGCCCGCCGGGAACTGGCAAGACCTCTACCGCCCGCGCCCTTTCAAGCTGGTTTTCTCTGCCAATAGTCGAAGTGCGCCTGTCCATGATCACCAGCCAGTACCTGGGCGAGACCTCCAAGAACATAGACAAGGTCTTTGAGCTGGCCAAGAGGCTGGCCCCGTGCATACTGCTCATAGACGAGTTCGACTTCGTGGCCAAGACCAGGACATCGGACGAACACGGGGCCATGAAGAGGGCTGTCAATTCCCTGCTCAAGGCCATAGACGAGATATCCCTGGTGGAGCATGGCGTCCTTCTGCTGGCCGCAACCAACCACCCCCAGCTGCTCGACTACGCAGCATGGAGGAGGTTTGACAAGGTGCTCAGCTTCCCCCTGCCCGATGAGGAGATGAGGCGCAAGATTTTGGACAAGGTCCTATCGCGCATAGACTCGGATGCCGACACTGGCCGGATTGCCGCCCTGACCGACGGCTGCTCAGGATCGGACCTGAGGCTGATCATCAGGGAGGCGGTACTCAATGCGCTGCTGGAGGACAGGAGGCACCTGGACCAGGCGGACCTGGAGAGGTCTGTGGAGGAGTTCAGGCGGAGGGTATCCGACTACAAGAGGAACATCGTATAGAGAAGGATACGCCAATGAAGGTCACTCTTCTCGGAACTGGAGACGCCATAGGCACTCCCAAGATCGGGTGCAAATGTCCGGCCTGCATGGATGCCCTGCGGGGCGGCAGGAGCCGCAGGATGAGGTTCTCAGTCCTCATCGAGTCGGATGAGGATGAAGGAAGGGTTCTTGTAGACACCAGCCCGGACTTGCGCTGGCAGCTCCTCAAGAAGGACATCGCCAGCGTGGACGCTGCGATCTGGACTCATGCCCATTACGATCACTATGCCGGATTTGGCGATTTTCACAGGGTGCAGAGCAATGTGGATGTCTATGCCCTCAAGGGCACGATGGACTACATACTCAATTATCTTTACTTTCTGCGGCCGGTGAGGCACGATGCAGAAGCCTTCAAGCCCTTCGAGATAGCTGGGATGAGGTTCACTCTCTTTCCAGTCAATCATCCTGGCACGGAGACTGTGGGAGTGAGGATCGAGAACGGACACAAGGCTGCGGTCATCACCAGCGACACAAAGATGGAGCTGTCCGAGAGGAGCCTGGAGCTGATGAGGGATGCTGACCTGATGCTGGCCGATGCCATCACCCCCCCAGGGTACAACATCAGCAAGCATATGACCGCCGACGAGGCGGTAGCTCTGGGAGAGATGCTGGGCGCAAAGAGGCTGATTCTGACCCATCTCAGCCACCTGTTCCCGCCCCACGAGATCGCCCTGAAGAAGTGGCCTTTAGGGCATGACATGATGGAGATAGTTCTGTAATTGTCATACTGCGATTGCTGCCGCTAAATGGGACAGTCTGGAGATGCTTTGATATTGATGAGGCCTGCGTTCAGCTTTTTCGCGCTGATATTTGTCGTGACAGCTGGGGCCGCCTCAGATGCCAGCGGTTTTCTTGAGGAGGATTCCGGAATCAGCAGCATCCCGCCTGCGGAGATCAACCCCTATATTTTGGCATATGAGGAGATCGACAGCCACGCTCTGAGCGCTCCGGCCACGGCCAGGGCCTCGGTGAAGAGCCTGGCCGCGTACCTGACCAAGCCCGCCAAAAACGACCGTGAAAAGGCGAGGGCCATCTTCCGCTGGATTGCCGCCAACATAGACTACGATGTGCAGGTATTCTTCAAGGGCGGTTCCGGTCTCACTGCCGCGGGGGATGTCCTGAAGAGAGGCAAATCGGTCTGCTACGGCTACTCGGATCTCTTCCTGGCCCTGGCGGAAGAGGCGGGGCTGCAGGCGGTGATGATAAGGGGCTACGGCAAGGGCTACGGCTATCAGCCGGGCCAGCACTTCTCCGGGCCATCCAACCACGCCTGGAATGCGGTGTTGATAAACGGCTCATGGTATCTGATCGACACCACCTGGGGGGCGGGATATGTGAGCGGCGGGGGAAAATATGTGCGTCACTTCGACGACCATTACTTCATGACCCCGCCCTCTCAGTTCATCTACGACCACCTGCCGGAGGACTCCAGCTGGCAGCTACTGGACAGCCCCATCTCAAAGGAGCAGTTTGAGAGCCTGCCATATCTTGAGTCGGATTTCTTCAACCTGGGGCTGGAGCTGGCCGGCAGCAGCAGGGGCGTGATTGATGCCGCAGGGCGGGCCAATCTCTCCATCTATGCGCCGGATGGTGTTCTGATGACTGCCGGACTGGAGTATGCTGCCGACGCCGGCGGCCGGACGGGCCTGGCTCGCCGCACATTCTGCCAGAGGCAGGGCGGCAGGTATGAGATCCTGGCTGAGCTTCCGGAAGAGGGAAGATACGTTCTCACTGCCTATGGCAAGAGAAAGGGCGATTCCGGGGAGTACAGTTCTGTGATGGAGATCGGGATAAATGCGAGCTGCGGGGAGGATGAAGGTTCGGGATTTCCCCTGGCGTACTCTGCATTTTCCAGGGCCGGTGCCTATCTTTTCAGCCCCATGCAGGGCGGGCTGAAGGCCGGGGAGAGCTACTGGTTCAGGATACGTGTTCCCGGCGCCCAGCAGGTCGCTGTCGTCAGCGGGGAGGAGTGGAGCTATCTCACATCGCGAGATGGGGTCTTCGAGGGAAATGCAACGATAAACGAAGACAACGTTAATATTTGCGCAAAGTTTCAAACCGGATCATTTGATTGTCTGCTGAGATATTTTGCTCGTTAAAAATTTTTTGTCGTAATGAGAAAAAATATTTATTCGTAAAGGCGAAGATATGGGGCTAAATGGGAGGGAAATCGTAGATACTCTGCCTGCCTACATGCGTCCTATCAGCAAAGGCACCAGACCTGGAAAGCTTAATGTGAATGAGGACGGAATCGACTGGAAGACAAATAGCATTGGTTGGACAATTCCTTCTCTGCAATCTGGAAAATGCTGGAGTACGACCTTCACTGCAGCTTTCTGCTGGAAGTTGCAGGCTAATGTCGCACAGCCATCTAATAGCTCCAGGGCAACCTCTCGAATAGATTATGCAGATCCGGCAGGGGCAGGACGGAAGAGCATATCTCTGCCAGAGGGCACAATATGGATCGATTCAGATGCGAAAGCAAATAGTAGGCTCCTCGCTGTTTTGTGTGGGTAAGCTGGAATCCCGAGACACAATCCAAGTTATAGTTAAATTGCCGGGAGACCGCCAATCATCATAATATCAATGCCAACCGCCTCGGCAGTGTCTCGATCTTGATGTAAAATAGTAGTAATAATCCTGGCGATGTATAGTATGCTACTATGCCGATAGGAGCATTCTGATCATCCGCAGGATTTATAATAAGCCCTGTATCCAGACTTG
>JAGPMN010000022.1 GCA_018052825.1 Methanothrix sp. | reverse complement strand
ATCAGGAGAGCACCCTCTACATGTACACATGGTCCAAAAGAGCGCTGAAGGAGTGCAATGTCGAGCATAAGCGTCTCGTATATCCTTTGCGGGATACGGGCCTGTGGGGCGAGGCCATCCGGCAGAGGAGGCCGGTCATAACCAACGACTATGCCTCATGTCCCAAGAGAAGGGGGACTCCTCCAGGACATGTCGATATCATCCGCCATATGAATGTGCCCATCATGGACAAGGGCAAAATCGTCATCGTGGCGGGACTGGGAAACAAAGACGAAGAGTACGGCGAGGCCGATGTGCGCCAGCTCACCCTGCTCATGAGCGGAATGTGGAAGATACTGCAGCGCAGGCGCACTGAGATGGCTCTCCAGGAGAGCCAGAGGGCTCTCTCCACGCTGATGAGCAACCTTCCCGGCATGGCCTATCGCTGCAAGAACGACCAGCAGTGGACTATGCAGTTTGTCAGTGACGGATGTCTGGAGCTGACCGGCTGGCAGCCCGAGGACCTTCTGAACAATAAGAGCCTCTCCTTTACAGATCTGATACATCCGGGAGATCAGAATTATGTCTGGAATGAGGTCCAGGCGGCACTGGAGGAGAGGAGGCCATTCCGCCTCACCTATCGCATAAGGACATCCTCCGGCACCAAGTGGGTCTGGGAGCAGGGGCAGGGCATATTCAATGAGCATGGGGAGCTTCTCGCCCTGGAGGGATTCATAAGCGACATTACGGAGAGAAAGCTGGCTGAGGATGCCCTGAAAAGGACGCAGGAGGAGCTGGAGCGGAGGGTGGAGGAGAGAACGGAGTGGCTGGTCAAGGCCAATTCTGCCCTCCAGGAGGAGATGGTCAAGCACAGAGAGACTGAGAGGGAGCTCTTAGCAGCTCAGCAGGCAGCAGATGCTGCATCCCGGGCCAAGAGCGAGTTTCTCGCCAACATGAGCCATGAGATAAGGACGCCCATGAATGCAGTCATCGGCCTTGCCGGCCTGCTCCTGGAGACCAAATTGACGCCTGAGCAGAGGGATTTCGTGGAGACAATTCACAGCAGTGGCGATGCCCTGCTGGCCATAATCAACGATATTCTGGACTTCTCCAAGATCGATGAGGGCAAGATGAAGCTGGAACGCCTGCCATTCCACCTGAAGGAGTGCATTGAGTCCTCCTGCAGCCTGGTGGCGGCCAGGGCGGCTGAGAAGGGACTCTCCCTCTCCTATACCATAGATGAGAGGCTGGCAGCCGCCTTTTTTGGCGATCCGGCACGTCTGGGTCAGGTGCTGGCCAATCTGCTCAGCAACGCCGTGAAGTTCACAGAGAGGGGAAGCGTATCGGTTCGAGCGTTTCCGGGAGAGAGGGAGGACGACCTCATATTCTCCGTCTCCGATACGGGAATAGGCATCAGCACTGAGGACAGGCAGAAGCTCTTTCACTCCTTCAGCCAGGTGGATGCCTCAACATCCAGAAAGTATGGCGGAACTGGGCTCGGCCTGGCCATCAGCCGCCGGCTGGTGGAGCTTATGGGAGGCAGGATCTGGGTGGAGAGCGAGCTGGGCAAGGGCTCGACGTTTTATTTCCAGATCAAAGCAGAGCCTTATTATGTCGATTTTGCCCGGCCCAGCCTGGCAGGAAAGCGGATACTGACACTGGTCAGCCGTGAGGAGACCCTGAAAGAGCTGGCGGATTTTGCCCTCACCTCTGCCATCCAGATATTTCCCGCAGCCCATGCCCAGGAGGCGAGGGAGATGGATGTGGGACGCTTTGATGCCGCCCTGCTGGACCTTGGCGTCCCGGGAGCGGGCGATCTGGCAGGCGAGCTTCAGATTCATATCCCTGTGATCACCCTGGCGAGTCCGGCAGACGGCATCCAGCGGGCAGTATCCGGCCTGCCGGGGAGTATTGTCAGTGAGCTGGAGGAGGTGCTGCTGGCCAGAGGTGGCGGGGCGAAAGAGCTTTCGATAAGAGGGCGCGAATCTGCCGATCTGGATATTCTCCTGGCAGAGGACAATGCCGTCAACCAGAAGGTAGCCCGGCTCATGCTCAGGAAGCTAGGCTACCGGGCGGATGTGGTCTCCAACGGCCGGGAGGTGCTGGCCGCCCTGGAGAAAAAGGATTACGATGTAATACTTATGGATGTACAGATGCCGGAGATGGACGGGCTGGAGGCGACAGGGGCCATTTTAGAATCGAAGCATAAGAAGAGGCCGAAGATCCTGGCCATGACGGCCTATGCCCTGGAGGGAGATCGAGAGAGGTGCCTGCAGGCAGGCATGGACGGCTATATCTCCAAGCCGGTGCAGATTGAGGAGCTGAGAAGAGCCCTGCAGGATCTGCAAAAGCAAAAAAGGTAAGAAGGCCTGCAGACCGCTGATGATTTTTATCCCTATCACATCTTCCGGAGCCCTCCCGTACGGATGCGCATGGCCCTCTCAGCCTGAATATGAGCTGGAGTTGGCCGCGCAAAATGCATCAAATACTTTTATTGCCGGGGCCGCACATCTGTAGCATGAGGAGGTGTTCAGGAGTTGCAGAGCACTGTATATTTTGCATCAGTTCGGGCCAGAAGCCCTTCCAAGAGCAAGCTTCACCAGATTGAGAGGCTCTTTGATGCAGCGGGCATGAATGATGTGGTGAAGAAGGGAGAGCTCACTGCGATCAAGATTCACTTCGGGGAGATGGGAAACGACTCATATATCAATCCGGCACTCGTACGGCCCATCACCGAAGGCGTTCGGGCGCGGGGGGCCAGGCCGTTTTTGACGGACACCAACACCCTTTACGGAGGCAGCCGTGCCAATGCCGTGGACCACCTGCAGACCGCCGAGATGCACGGCTTTGGGATGGCGGTGGCGGGCGCTCCCGTCATAATCGCAGACGGCCTGTACGGCGACAGTTACCGGCAGATCCCTGTCAAAGGCAAGCACTTTCAGAGCGTCAAGATTGCGGCGGAGATCGCTGCAGCCGACAGTCTGATTGTGGTCTCCCACTTCAAGGGCCATCTGCCAGCCGGCTTTGGCGGAGCTATCAAGAACCTGGGCATGGGCTGCGCCCCGGCGGCCGGCAAGGCTGAGCAGCATTCAGCAAAGCCCATATTCAATGCTGATATCTGCAGCGGATGCGGGAGCTGCCGGGACGGCTGCCCCAGGCAGGCCATAACAGTGCAAAAGAAGATCTCTGCCATCGATTATGAGAGATGCACGGGATGCGGCAAGTGCCTGCGCGTCTGCCCAACGCATGCCATGGACTTCGACTGGCTTGTGGCCGTCCCGCCCTTCATGGAGAGGATCGCTGAGTATGCCATGGGGGCTGTGGCTGGAAAAGAGGGGCGGGCAGGGTTTTTCAACTTCCTGATAAGTATCACCCCGGACTGCGACTGCGTCCCATGGAGCGACGCTGCCATTGTCCAGGATATAGGCATCCTGGCTTCGCTTGACCCTGTGGCCATAGATCAGGCCAGCTTCGATCTGGTCAACAGGCAGATGGGGCTTGCCGGGACGCTGCTCCAGAAGAGCATGGAGCCCGGGGCGGACAAGTTCCGAGGGCTGTGGGAGGGCACCATGGGCGGAATTCAGATAGAACACGGTGAAGCTATCGGCCTTGGAAGCAGGAGCTACCGGCTGGAAGAGGTTTGAATAAGAGGATAAATTAAAGGGAGCGAGTTTGCATGAGGGTTTTGGCAATCAACGGCAGCCCGCGAAGGGAGGGCAACACCGCCGCCCTGCTCGGCGCGGCTATGGAGGAGCTGGAGGACCAGGGGATTGAGACTGAGATGTTGCATCTCAAAGGGCCCCTCTCCGGCTGCATCGCCTGCGGAAAATGCTGGGAGAAGAAGGACGGGCGCTGCGCCCTGGATAAGGACATGGTCAACATTTGCATCGAGAAGATGGCCGGGGCGGACGGCATCATCCTGGGATCGCCCACCTACTTTGCCGATCTCACCCCGGAGATGAAGGCTCTCATCGACCGGGCGGGCTATGTGGCCATGGCCAACGGGGATATGTTCAAACGCAAGGTGGGGGCGGCGGTGGTTGCCATGCGCCGGGCGGGGGCCGTTCACGTCTTCGACTCCATAAACCATTTCTTCCTCATCAGCCAGATGATGATCGCCGGCTCAAATTACTGGAATATCGGCCTGGGAATGCAGGAGAGGGACGTTGAGAGGGATGAGGAGGGGATGGCGACCATGAGGACGCTGGGGAAGAACATGGCCTGGCTCCTGGAGATGATCAACCCTCAAAGCGAGTGAAGGGGATTGGATGTTCTAAAAATGTCCGTGCCGATCCAGCCCGTCTATTCCAGCCATCGATACCCAGGATCCTTGATCCGGTTGAAGCCTCTGATGAGCTCTGCGGCATCCCTGCGGCCCAAACCCGCCTCCATCATCCTCCGGCAGACGAAGCGCAGCGCGGCCTTCTGAAGGCGCAGCTCCTCCCCGTCCTCCGTCCTCTCTGCCAGGCCGAAGGCCTCGAAGAGATGCTCCTTCTCGTCCAGGTGGCTGGTCTTGCCCCACTTCTCGAACATCTCCGCCGCCCGGTCCAGAAGATGCTGATCGAATGCCTCGGGGAGCAGGACATCCTCGAACAGCTCCAGGAATTCGTCCCTTCTCAAAGTGACCGCATCTGTCTTCTCTTTACTAGAATTTATCACTTGCGATTCATCCCCACCCTGAAGGATGGGGTCTTCCCGCTGCGCCCTCTCCGCTCCTCAGAGATAAAGATTGGAAAAAGGAGATTGGGTAGGGCTTTAAATGTAGACAGCGGTCCCCGGTTCGACATTGATGATCTTCAGCACTCCCTTCGGGAAGAACATGTTCTTGGGGTAATTGAACTGGCCGTCGAATACCCTTACGGTATGGCTCTGGCCGCCCACCACCCTGAAGCTGAACTTGCCGTCGAGGGCGTCACCGTTTGTGCCCTCCGTGCCGATGTAGACCTCGTCCAGGAATACCTGATAGCCCCTCATTCCCTGGGACTGGATGGTCACAGGCGTGTCTCCGCTTGTTGGCACAGCCGTCTGAGTGGAGGCCGGCGGATAGTAGCCCTGGGACTGCTGGGTCTGGGTGATGGTCGTGGTGGTGCCGGAGGGGCCTGTGGTGGTTGTGCGGCTGCTCACAGCCGTACCGGCCGCGAGAGCAGGGCTGTTGCTGGCAGGAGGCATATCCGAGGCAGACTGCTGGGCGGGCGGAGCCTCAGAGATCACATCCACTATAACCGCATTGCTGGGCTGGTTGTTGAGCACGAAGAGCAGGATGTACCGGCCCGCCTTTTGCGGGGCGAAATCGACGCTGCTGTACCCGGAGAAGAGTGTCAGGCTCTTGCCGGTGATGCCCAGTGTATCCGACTGATATATCTCATAGTAGTCGGCCTGCCCTCCAGACGGGGAGAATGCCAGGAGCTGCACTGCCGATTTTACAGGGAGTATGGCATACTGGGACCAGTCCAGGCCTTTCTGAAGCCAAAGCTCATTGCCCCTCAATGAGGACGATATGGCCGACTGGTACTGGGTATATGTGATCTGCTGGCCGTTGCCGAAGTATATCTTGGCTGGCGTCCTATGAGAGATATCTACCTTTACAGGGACAAACCCTACTGTGGCCGGTGTTGTCGTGTCGATGAAGAACTCGGAGAAGAAGGATGATGCGCTGCTGGTGTTCTCAAACTCAGGGCCAAACCAGCTCCCTTGGGCCTCAGTGCCTATGCCGAAGAGGCTGTTTACAAACTCGTTGCTGAAGGCTGCCGCCCCGCCGTTCATATCCATAGATTGCAGCAGGGAAATGCCTGACGCGCTGGCCGCTCCCGCTCCTATGAGCAGGGCGAGCAGACATATGCATAGAATGTTGAATCTCAATCAGATACCTCACTACTCCGTGATATCCAGGATACTATTTAGCTTTAGGTTTTGATGAGGCTCATCTGACCCTTATGGAGGTCAATACTGGATTTCAATGCTCCAGCTCTTCAGCCTTCCCCTCTCCGCGCTGGCCAGATCCAGGACTCGCAGCGTCCACTGCCCTCTCATGGGCTGGCCGCGCATGGCTGCAAGCGAGGCCTTGCTCGCAGAGCTGTATCTGCCGTGCAGGTCTCTTCTGCCGATTCCTGTTCGGTTGTGCAGTACCGCCCTCTTGCCCTCGGGGCTCGCCAGATCGACTCTCAGATTGGATATATTGCTGTGGACGATCTCCACCTCCACGACCAGATGGGCGACCCTTCCCTCCTGCCTGACTGCTATGGCGCTGGACAAGCCGCTCGCGGGGATGGGCTCGTCCAGCGCCGCAGACTCCCTGACAGCACCCCTCTCTTCCCCCCTCCCCACAACAAATGCGATGACCCGCCCCGGCTCGCTGATATCCGATATGATCAGCCCCGAGTCAGAGCCGTCCCGGAGGAGGGACGACGGCAGTGTGTCATGGCTTAATGCCACTCCTGCCACCCTTCCGAAGAGGTCACCCCTATCCCCCAGGCTGCGGCTGGTCTCAAGATCGAGGCTGCCGTCCGCCTGGAGCAGGCAGCACCGGTAGTTGGTGCCGTCTCCCTGCCACTCATCGGAGCCCGGGCAGTCGCAGTGATAGACAGCCAGGCCTGAGTCTGGCAGTGCTGCGTCCAGGCCGAGAGCAGACCGGTTCTCCACAAGAAAGTACTCGTTGATATTCTCAGTCTCATAGACGAAAGCTGTGCTATAGTCCCCGTGACCTGCCTCGTACCGGCCGGGCTGGTTGAGGAGGATCCTCCGCTCACACCAGCCTGCCAGCTCCCGCAGAAAGGCACAGGCAGGGGAGGGCGTCCTGCCTTCGTCATTGTGGCTGCCGGCGCTCATCAGGCAGAAGCATCCAAGTCCGAAGCCACCGTCGCGATTGCCGTAATCATAGAGGTCCGGCCAGCGGCAGAGCATATGGCCGCTCTCATGGCAGAAGGTGCCGATGGACAGCTCCTCCCGGCTCCGCCCCAGGCTGGAGAGCGTATAAAAGCATGTGGAGATGTCACCGTAGTCCAGATCTATGAATTGGCTGTGGGGCCACAGCTCCCCCAGATACTGGGTCTGGCCGGCATAAAGAAAGCTCATGGCATCGACTACACCCTCTGCCCTGGAGTCGAAGCTGTGCAGGTCCAGCCCCTCCCTGACAGCCAGGTCCAGGGCCTCCTTGACCAGCAGCTTCTCAGTGTAATGCTGCCGGCTGCGGCTTAAGGTCACAGGTCCAGCCACCTGGTTCCTGTAATCCAGCTTTCCGCCGGAGATGAGCCGGAAGTACTCCCGCACCGAGCAGAAGTTGCCGTTCTCATGATAGTCCTTGCCGTTGAGCATAGCCTCAACATCCTCCCGCCTGACATTGCTCTTGACATCCTTGAACTCGACCATGACTGCGAGGCCGAGCACCTCCCCCTCGCAAAGCCTCCGCCCCTCCATGGCCGCCCCGAATGTCCTCATGCGCGGCCTGAAAGCGGACGTGGGATGGCACATCCTCGAATAGCGTTCCGCAAACTTGCGGCCTCTAACCTCTTCAGACTCTTTCAAATGGCGGCGCAGGCCCGGGGGAGGGCTCTTCGAGATGTCAATTCCGCTGGAGACGAACTCGCCTGAGACTCTCTGAGCGTAGCAGTACAGCCCCATGTCACTGTCATATACCACGCTGTAGCCCTCCGAATCTTCATACCGGGCATAAAACTCGTCTCCATAAACCGTAAGCTGCACCTCCCTCCCCCGCCCCTGAGAGAATGTCAGATGCTCTCCGAATATGAAACTCATCGCAGATATTCTATTGTATAACTATTTAATGATTTCATTTTAGATATTATAATTGGCGGCGGAACAGCGCCTTCTCTAATGCCGCCTCATATTTGCGGGCCAGAAGGCGCCAATCATATCTCTCTGCAACCATCCTGTGCCTTTCCGGGCTGTCTCCGCCTGCCCTCTGCAGGGCAAGGATGCTTTCGGTCTGGCTGACAAAGCTATCTTCATCGTCATAATAATATATCTCGTCGCCAAGCTCATTTTCCAGGGCGATCATGCGGCTGGAGAGCACCGGGCGGCCGCAGGCCAGGTAATTGAAGACCTTTCCACCGATTGCCACCTCATTCTTCTTCATCTTCTTGAGCGGATTGAGACCGATATCCATGGCGCTGATGTACGTGGAGAGTTTGCCGTACTCCACAGCCCCGGTAAAGACAATTCGGCCCTCCACACCCAGCTCTTTCGCCATCATCTTTATCTTGTCCCCGTAATCGGTAAAAAGCCCTGGACCCACAATGAGCAAAGTGCAATCGAGCCTGGGCAAAGCCGAGACCGCAGTCTCCAGATCGACCCAGTGCTCAAGCGATCCCACATAGCCCAAGACGGGCCCCTTCAGCCCAAGGGAGCGCTTGGAATCATCCATTGGCAGAGGCCTTAATAGGCCGGTATCAACTCCGTTGACGATCTCTGTTATCTCCTTGATGCCGATGCCCCTCAGGTATTCAGACAGCTCCCGGTTTATGGTGATGACTGAGCGGGCCTGTCTGAGATTGAACCTGGTGATAAGCCTCACAGCAACTTTGACAATCTCTTCCAAAGCAGTTCCGGGATAGTAAATCGATGCCGACTCCTCCAGATGGTCCAGGTAATCGAATACAATGGGAATTCCAGAGAAATTCGCAGCCAGCGACGGCAATATATTGGTGGAGAGGATGACGTCGATCTTAAATTGTTTAATAGTGCTCCGAATCTTCACAAAATGATAGGGAAAGTTCAGGACATAATATAGAGACGGATCTTCGACATCAATCCAGCTTGCCGGCAGCAACCGGCATTTCGTCTCCCTTGCAGGCAGGCCGGAAAATCTCTTCAGTCCGAAGTGCATGACGTATACCTCATGCCTCTCGGCCAGAATATCGAAGATGAAATTGAGCCTGTTGGGAACGGGATGCCTGATCCAGTCCGTTGTGGGAATCACCAGTATCTTCATTGTTTCATCAGTAATATCCGGTCTTCCACTGCTACTATAAAAGAGTGGGCTCTTGTTATTATCAATTCATATTTTTTATGATTTGCTGACCGAAAAGATATAAAGCAAGCTGTGCTACAAGTATCCCTTCGAGAGATCCGGGCTGTGATAGACTTGAAGGGAGTCATTTTGGCGGCAGGAGAGGGCCGCAGATGCAGGCCGCTCACCCAGACCAGGTCCAAGGTCATGCTTCCAGTGGGAAACCGACCCATAATGGAGCATGTCATAGCAGCCCTGGCTGCAAACGGCATTCAAGATCTTTACATTGTGGTAGGCTATCAGAAGGAGAGGATCATGGACTACTTCGAGGACGGCCTCGATTTCGGAGTGAAGATCACTTACCTCGAACAGAACGAGCTTTTGGGAACGGCTCATGCCCTGAGAAAAGCAGAGCCCTACATCGATGAGGCTTTCCTGGTGGTCAATGGAGACAACCTCATAGACGCTCGGGCTGTGAGGGAGCTGATTTCGGCCGAAGGGGAGAATGTGATCCTGGCCGCACTGCGCCGGCACACAGGAGACTACGGAGTTCTCATGGTCGAGCAGGAGCGGGTTAAGGCCATCATCGAAAAGCCCGGCCGGCCCTGCTCCGGCATCATCAATACCGGGGCCTACAGGTTCAGCCCCTCCATATTCGAGGAGCTGCGGCACACTCCCATATCCGAGCGCGGATCATACGAGCTGACCGAGACCATATCCCAGATGATCGCCGAGGGAAAGGAGATCGTCCCCCGGATCAGCCAGGGCATCTGGGCGGACGCCATATTTGCCTGGGACCTGCTCAATGCCAACAACCTCGCCCTGAACATGCTGGATATGAAGATATCGGGAGAGCTGGAGGAGGGTGTCCGCATCAAAGGCCCTGTGTATGTGGGCGAGGGCAGCATCATTCGCTCCGGGTCGTATCTGGTGGGGCCGGTCTCAATCGGCGAGGACTGCGACATCGGGCCGGGAGCCGTCATCCTTCCAACGACATCCATAGGCGACAGCTCCAGGATCGGCCCCCATGCCGAGATTCGAAACAGCATCATCATGAACGATGCCAGGATCGGATCGGCAGCTATAATCTCCGATTCGGTAGTGGGAGCCAGCACCACCCTCTCCGACCAGGTGGTTGTGGAGAGCGGCCCCTCTGTTGTCGAGGTGGAGGAGGCCTTTATCAGGGCGGAATTCGGAGCCATAATAGCCGATGATGTGACCGTCGGCTCCAGAGCCCTGGCCAGTGCTGGCACTGTTGTGGGCACAGGAGCGCGCATAGGCTCAGGCTCGCGCATTCGCGGCTGCATTGAGAGGGAGAGCAGGGTGGTCTGTTGATGTGCGGAATTGTAGCATATGTGGGTGATCAGCAGGCAGGACCGATACTCTTTGATACTCTGAAGCGGCTGGAGTACAGGGGTTACGATTCTGCGGGGGTGGCCATCAAGTCCAATGGCGGAATAGAGGTCCTCAAGTCCGCCGGCCGCATAGCCGATCTGGAGAAGGTCTATCAGAGCCGCGGCAGCCCGGGAGAGGGTATGGGCATAGGCCATACCCGCTGGGCCACGCACGGCCGGCCAAGCGACAGAAACGCCCATCCCCATACCTCAGGTGAGATCGCCATAGTCCACAACGGCATCATCGAGAACTATCTGGAGCTGAGAGATATACTGACTGAGATGGGCTATGAATTCTCCTCTGAGACGGACAGCGAGGTGCTGGCCCATCTCATTCACTTCTACTATAAGGGCGATCTGCTTGCCGCAGTTTGCAGGGCTCTGGATCATGTGGAGGGCTCCTACGCAGTAGCCGTTATGGCAGCCAGCTCTCCATACCTCGTCTGCGCGAGGAAGGGCAGCCCCCTCGTGCTGGGAAAAGGCAGCGGCGCCATCTTTGTCGCATCCGATGTCCCGGCGCTGCTGCCTTACACCAAAGATGTGATCCGGATGAAGAACGGCGATGTCGCCCGGATTTATGCAGACGGGGTGGAGATCCTTGATAGGGAGGGGCATAGCCGCCCTGTTGATATCGAGCGGATCACATGGGACGTCGATGCGGCAGAGAGGGGAGGCTATGCCCATTTCATGCTCAAAGAGATCCATGAGCAGCCGAGGGCCATTCGCGAGACGATCGCCGGCCGGATCTCCGAGATAGACGGTGATGTCAGGCTCAATCTGGGCATAAGCGATGAGGAGATCAGATCTCTGGAGAGGGTGACAATCATCGCCTGCGGCACATCCTATCATGCCGGCCTTCTCGCCAAGAACCTGTTCATCCGCGCAGCCGGCCTGCCTGTGGATGTGGAGGTGGCATCCGAGTTTCTCGATCTCTCCCTGCGGCCCAGGACGCTGCTCCTGGGCATCACCCAGTCAGGCGAAACTGCGGACACACTCCTAGCCCTGAAGAAGGCCAAGACATGCGGCGAGCGGAGCCTGGCCATCACCAATGTGGTGGGCTCGTCCGTGACAGAGCTTGTGGACGGAACCATCTACACCCGCTGCGGCCCGGAGATCGGGGTCGCAGCCACAAAGACGTTCACATCCCAGCTTGTGGCGGTCATACTCCTGGCCATTCGCCTGGGTCGGGCTCGCGGCCATCTCACCCCGGATCGGGCCAGAAAGATGCTCATCGAGCTGTCCAAGCTGCCAGGCCTCATCCAGAGAGTGCTGGAGAAGAGGGATGCGGTGCGGAAGATCGCCGAAGCCTTTGCCGGGGCAAGCTGCTACTTCTTCATAGGCAGGGACTACCTCTATCCCATCTCCCTCGAGGGCGCTCTCAAGATGAAGGAGATAGCCTACATTCCCTCCGAGGGCTATGCTGGAGGAGAGCTGAAGCACGGGCCTTTAGCATTGATCACCGAAAAGACGCCCGTCGTGGCGCTGGCGACCTGTGGCAAGAAGATTCACTCCAACATCAAGGAGGTGCGGGCGCGGGGCGCAGAGGTGATCGCCCTGGCCTCAGAGGGAGACCCGAATATAGGCAAGGTGGCCAGCCACGTAATCGAGCTGCCCGAGACGCCGCCCATCTGCTCAGCCGTCCTCTGCACAGTGGCATTGCAGCTTCTGGCCTACTACACTGCCAGCAATCTGGGACTGCCCATCGACAAGCCCAGGAACCTGGCAAAGTGCGTGACTGTGGAATAAAATTTTTCCTATCCCATAACCTCTTCGTATGCCTTTTTAATGGCATCCCTGTTGCCGTCCCAGTACCTGTAGTCGCTCTCAGTCATAGGCTGCGGCTTGTCATCGAGGTGCCTGAGTATGGCCTCTTCCAGCCCCCTGCTCCTCACTATCATCAGGTTCTTTCTCGGCTCCTCCTGCACCACCCCCGAGGCTATGACCAGCTTTCCCATGTTCAGATACTCGTTGAGCTTCCAGACGCTTTTGTCTGTCGAGTATGGGGTGATCACACTCTCCTCCCTGGGGATGAGGCATATCCTGGCGGCCTTCACCAGCCGGGCCACGGTTTCATGTGCCTGCCATCCCAGCACCCTGACATTTGCACTCTTATTTCGCAGAAGCCACCTCGCAAAAGGCCCGTCCCCAACAATCCAGAACTCCTGCTCTGGCATGGCTGCGGCAGCTGAGAGCAGCTTTTGTATCCCCTCCTGAGTGCAGATCCTGCCTATGAAGATGACTGGAGACTGCTCTCCTGTGGACCGCCCGCCTGGAAGGCCTTCATCCCCAGCTGCTGCCTCGGAGAAGGATCTTTCCGGGTAGTTGGGTATGATATGGATCTCGCTGTCCGGGGCAAAGCCCCCGACCTTCTCCGCCAGGGGCCTGTTGACTGATGTGATGATGTCCGCAGACCTGGCCAGCTCCCTTTCAAACCTCTCCCCAAAGACCCTTCCCGGCGCTCCGAAGGTCTGGGAGAGCTCCAGCCCCCAGGGTGAGCGGTAATCATAGATCAGCTTTCCAAATCCCTCTCCCCTCAAGCTGGGTATATTGTGATAGATCATATCCGGCACATTGAATATGTGCAGGACATCGGGCCTCTCTTTGAGAATTATCCTCCTGGCCTCGCGGGCGATGCTGATCCAGCTGCGGGTGTGAAAACTCGGCACCACAACATCCATGCCCAGGCTCTTCAATGTGCCTTCGAAGCGCAGAAGCCTGACGGTCCTCTCAGGCTGGTTGGCGAGGAGCAGTACCTTCATGGGAGCTCTCAGTCCCCCCGCCCATCCAGCATTTGAGAGATGGCCTCTGCCGTCCTGAGGCTGGCATCGCCCCTGCCGAAGACATCCCTCTTCTCAGCCCCGGGCTCAAAGCCCTTCGCAAGGCGGACTATCCTCTCCCTGTCCGCCCCTGCGAGCACATTCCAGCCGTCCTGCACAGTCTCCACCCACTCGGTCTCGTCCCTCAATGTGATGCAAGGAACGCCGAGCAGGTAAGCCTCCTTCTGCACCCCGCCCGAATCCGTCAGTATCTTCGCCGCATTCCTTTCGAGAACAATCATGTCCAGGTAGCCCACAGGCCTGATCACCTTCGCCCGGCGGGAGAGATCCCCCCAAAGCCCCAGAGCCTTGATGCACCTCTCTGCTCTTGGATGGCAGGGCAGGACAACACCGCCGATATCCTGCAGGGCCCCGACTATGGCCGCCAGCCTCTCAGGGTCATCGGTGTTCTCAGCCCTGTGGATGGTGGCCAGCCTATAGCTTCGGGGCTCCAGCCCCAGCTCCTGAAGGATCCGGGATCTCCTCTCTGCTATGATGCTGCACTCCCTTTGAGAGTCGACCATCACATCCCCTGTGAGAAAAACTCCTCGGGTTATGCCCTCCCTCTCCAAGTTCCTGACAGCAGTCTCAGTGGGGCAGAGGAGTATGTCGGAGCAGTGGTCCACGACAACCCGGTTGATCTCCTCTGGCATGCGCCTGTTGTAGGAGCGCAGTCCCGCCTCCAGATGGGCCAGGGGGATGTGCAGCTTGGCAGAGGCCAGGGCACCTGCGAGGGTGGTGTTGGTGTCTCCGAAGACCAGCACTGCATCCGGCCTCTCCTGCAGGAGGATCTCTTCAAGCCTCTTGAGCATCTCGCCCGTCTGAAAACCGTGGCTGCCCGAGCCCACGCCCAGATGGTAATCGGGCGACGGTATGCCCATATCGTCGAAGAATACCTTATCCATCTCGTAATCGTAGTGCTGGCCGGTGTGGATGATGATCTCGGAAAATCTCCTTCTCAGCTCACGGGAGACGGGGGCTAGCTTGACGAAATTGGGCCTGGCGCCGACCACCGATGCGATCTTCATCAGGGGCACCCTGTGCTCTCTCTCCGAGCCGGCCTGCCCTGCCCGGCAGACTCTGCCCTTCTCTCATCCTTTCCCCAATCCTCACCACTCATGCATAACAGATTGAAGCAGTCGAATACAATGTCTGCATCTCTGGGATCGATCTGCCTCAGACCCAATCTCTCGACCTCCTCGCGGCTGAGAAGCTCGTCGAAGGCATAGATATCAAGGCCCTTTTCCGCCAGCCCCTTTGCCAGCGCCAGGTTGCGGCTGTGGTAGAACTCCCTGACTTCCGCCCGGAAGGTGATGCCCAATATGCAGATCTTGACAGATGCGAGTGGCTTGTTGATCTTCAGGCACTGCTGCACAATCCTGCCCATCCAGTAGTCGATCATGCCGTCGTTGAGCTCGCGAGATGTGCGCAGCAGCCGGCAGCTATCGAACTTCTCCCGCTTCTCCATCTCCTTGATCAAAAACCATGGATAGACAGGGATGCAGTGGCCGCCCACTCCAGTGCCGGGCTGGTGGATGTTGCAGTACTGGTGATTGGCGTGCTGCCTCGCCTCGAAGAAGTCGATTCCAATCTCGCCGCAGATCTTGAAGAGCTCATTGGCCAGGCAGATGTTGACATCTCTGTAGCATCCCTCCATCACCTTTATCATTTCAGCCACACGGGCAGAAGAGACCAGGTGCAGGTTGGAGATGAACCTCTTGTAGACGCTGTAGGCCTCGATTCCGCTCCTCTCATCGGCTCCGCCTATGACCTTGGGAAACTCCCTCAGCCGGGAGATGCTGTAGCCGGTCATTATCCTCTCAGGTGAGTAGGCCAGAAGAAAATCGGCCTCCGACAGGCCGCTGGCCTTCATGAGCAGCTCTCTCACAGGGCCCTCTGTGGTGCCGGGGGGAAATGTCGTCTCCAGGACCACCAGATCTCCTCTCTTCAGGATCCTGCCTAGGGACTGCAGGGCCTGAGCCATAATCGAGAGGTCGGGATTGTAGTTCTCATCCACAAAAACAGGCACGATCACTATGAATGTCGTGCAGGAGGCTGCGTCCTCGTAGTTTGCGGTGGCAAAAAACTGCCTGCCCCCGTATTTCTCTATAAGCTCCCCGAGCCCCCTCTCCTCTGGGATTGGATTTCTGCCCTCATTGATGAGGCGGCAGCGCTCCCGGTTCACATCTATCCCCACAACATTTATGCCGCTGTCGGCAATGACCGCCGCCAGGGGCAGCCCGGCATTGCCAAGGCCGATCACTGCGATCTCTGCCCTTTCCTCAGTCGTCTCGGATGTCATATTCATCTTCGCCAATTTCAATCTCCTTGCCACATGATTCGCAGATATAAATGGCCTTGCCGTCAACTGCCGCCCTCTTCGCCCGCCTGCCGCAGTAGCAGACGTAGCCCCGCAGCCGGGCCGGATTTCCCAGCATCAGGGCAAAGGGCGGCACATCCCCGGCCACCACTGCGCCGGCCCCGATCATGGCATACTCGCCCACTATGATGCCGCAGACTATGGTGGCGTTGGCTCCGATGCTCGCCCCCCGGCAGATCCTGGTAGGCGAGACGTGCCCCTCGTCCCAGATAAAGGCGCGGGGATACAGGTCGTTGGTGAATGTGGCAGAAGGCCCCACGAAGACACCGTCCTCGATTGTCACCCCTTTATAAACGGATACGAAGTTCTGGACCTTGACACCGTCCCCGATCACGGCATCGATGTCTATGTAAACGCTCTTTCCTATGTTGCAGTTTTTGCCGATCTTCGCGCCGCGGCGAACATGGGCGAAGTGCCAGATCTTAGTGCCTTCGCCTATGGCATCGCTCTCCACAACGGCAGTGGGATGGGCGTAAAAGCTATCTTCGCTTATTGATGAAGCCCCCTTTTGATCTGCTCGCAGATCTGCAGGTTTTGCAGGGCCTGCCGGGGCGAGACGGGAAAGCTCGTTTTGCCCCTGATGCAGTCCAAAAAGGTCTTCAGCTCCACCTTGAGCGGCTCGACCTTATTGACAAGCACCTTTTCGATGATGTTCTCCTGGGTGTACCTCTCATCCTCCAGGCCGTACTTGCCGGGCTTTCGGTAGATGTAAACCTCCTGGGCCATGAAGTCGCCTTCCGCAGTAAAGTCCTGGGACTCGACATAGAGGCTGCGAAACTTCTTGCAGGAGAGGCGGCTGGCTGAGAGTGATACCACACAGCTCGAGAAGACTGCCAGCGCCTCGCAGACATTTGTGCTGCCGGCACTGAAGATCCTGTAGTCCTTCTCTCCAGGAAAGAGGGCATGGAAGGCTATGTCTATGTCATGGATCATGAGGTCCTCCACAACCGAGGCATCTGTGATGCGGCTGGATGTGGGGTTGTGCCTCTTGATGCATACATAGTCGGGGCGGCGGACGATCCTGGCCATCTCAGCCACAATGGGATTGAACCTCTCGATGTGGCCCACACCAACCACCATATCAGGATTCGCGGAGCGCCTGGCATCGATTGCCTTGACGAGCCGCTCCCCCTCCCCTGCCGTCATGGTGATGGGCTTTTCGATTAGGCAGTTTATGCCAGCCTCGACCGCCTGGAGAGCGACCTGGAAGTGATACCTGGTGGGAACACAGATGCTCACAGCCTCTGCCCTCTCCAGCAGCTGATGGAGAGAGGCGCAGACGGTTGCTACATCCTTCGCCCTGGATGCATTCTCTGCTACTGGATCATAGACATAAACTGCATCTACGCCCTTCAGCTCCGAGTAGACGCGCACATGGTTTCTGCCCATGGCACCGACGCCGATGACTCCTACGTCCATGGCTCATCCCTCGAAGGAGTTTACGGTCTCTGCGATGCGGTGCAGGTCGGATTCGGAGAGCGATGGATGAACCGGCAGGCTGAGCACACGGCGGGCGACGTCCTCAGAGGCCGGACAGATGCCCTTTTCGTATCCCATCTCCCGGTAGAGCGGCTGCTCGTATACCGCTTTGGGATAGTGCACAGCCGAGCCTATGCCTCTGGACTGGAGAAACTGCATCAGCCGCTCTCTCCTCGCTGGAGCATCATCCTCTACCCGCAGCACATACTGGTGGTAGACGTGCCGCACACCATCCATGCAGAAGGGTGTTGTCAGGCCATCTGCCCTGATCTCCCTGTTCAGGACGGCGGCATTGGCTATCCTGCGGGCGGTGAACTGCTCGAGCTTTCCAAGCTGCACCCGGCCTATAGCGCCCTGCAGGTTCGTCATCCTGTAGTTGTATCCGAGGATGATGTGATTGTACTTTCCTGCGTCGCCATGGCTTCGCAATAGGCGCAGCCGCTCGGCAAGGGCGTCGTCATCGGTCGTGACCATGCCACCCTCGCCTGTGGTCATGTTCTTGGTGGGATAGAAGGAGAAGCATCCCGTGGAAAATGAGCCCGCCTTCCTGCCCATAAACTCGGCACCATGCGCCTGGGCGCAGTCCTCAATCAGGGCAATGCCCCTCTCCCCGCAGATCTCCTGCACCGCCCGGACGTCGAATGGCTGTCCGTAGAGGTGGACTGCGATTACTGCGCGGGTCTTGGGTGTGATCCTCTCCAGCAGGTCGTCTGGATCGATGTTGAACGTCCTGGGATCGACATCGGCAAATGCTGGACGCAGGCCCTGGAAGAGGGCACAGTTGGCTGTGGCTATGAATGTGAAGGCGGGGGATATCACCTCGCCCCCAGGCTCCAGCCGCAGAGCCCGCAGTGCCAGGTCCAGGGCCGCTGTGCCGTTGCTGACGGCAATGGCGTTTTTTGCACCCAGATACTCTGCGAACTCCTCCTCGAAGAGCCTGACTGCCTCGCCCTGGGCGAGCATGCCGCTCCTCAGCACATCGGCGGCTGCGGCGATCTCATCGTCGCCGATGACCGGCCTGGCTATGGGAATAAACTCTCTCATTACGCTCTCCTCTAAATCGTGATCCATCTAAATCGTGATCTATCTCTTATATAATCATGTGATCTGCGCCGGAGCTGAAAAGGCCCTGACCAAACCCTTCAATACCGCAGCCGGAAGCCCCCGGAATCCCGGCTCGATGACCGTGCCCGGATAGATGGATGTATTGATGCCTGTCATGACTCCGTCCCCCATTATGACGCCCAGCTTGCGCAGGCCGCTGTCCTCCCTATCGCCTTTGATGTATGATTTGATATTTCCTTTGTCGTGGCGCAGGTTGGAGCATATGGTTCCCGCCCCGAAGTTGCAGCCCTCACCGATGACGCTGTCGCCCACATAGGAGAGGTGTCCGATCTTGCTGCCGGCCATTATGGCGCTGTTTTTGACCTCCACTGCATTTCCCACACGCACGCCGCCCTCCAGGCAGGTAGCCGGCCGGATGTAGCAGTTGGGGCCGATCTTGCAGCCTTCGCCGATCACTGCAGGCCCCTCGATGTAGGCTCCTGACATGATGCGGGTGTTCTTGCCCACAGAGACGCTGCCAGCAAGAACAGCTCCGCTCTCCACAGTGCCCAGCATCTGCGGCTCCAGATCTTTGAGCAGGGCCTCATTGGCTGCCAGGATGTCCCAGGGCCGGCCTATCTCCAGCCAGCTTTTCAGCTTTACGATGGAAATGGCCTCCCGCCCGGCCAGCCTGTTCAGCCCGTCTGTCAGCTCATACTCGCCCCGCGGAGAGAGGGGGGCCTCTCTCAGTGCGGAGAAGATGCTCCTCTCCAAGAGGTAGATGCCGGCGTTGGCCAGGTTGGATGGCGGCCTTTTGCTCTTCTCCACTACAGAGATAAAGCGGCCAGCCTCCTCGGTGAAGACACCGTAGCGGCGCGGGTCTTCCACGGCTATGGCCGAGACAGCCGGGCCGCCAGCAGCCATCCTCTGAAGCGACGCCTCATCTGGCAGCACGTCTCCGTTCATCACAATAAAGCGCTCCTCGGCCAGGCTCTCCGCAGCCAGCAGGGCGTGGCCGGTGCCTAGCTGCTGTTCCTGCAGGGCGTAGTCGATCTTCATGCCGAGGCGGCTGCCGTCCCCGAAATGAGAGCGAACCGACTCCCGGCCGTATCCCACCACCAGAACGGCTCTATCCACACCGGCAGATTTAGCCCTGAGGAGGATATGCTCCAGTATGGGCCGGCCGGCCACCGGCAGCATTACCTTGGGCCTGCGGGCTGTCAGCGGCCGCATGCGAGAGCCTTCGCCGGCGGCGAGAATAATAGCTTGCATTCTGTCTCCATGGCACGCCTCGCCGCAGAGGAATAAAAAGCTTTGTGAATAAAGCGAAAATGCTTTAGAGTTGTACGTAGCTGCTGCCTGCATGCTGGAGGAGTTCGCCCGCTACATCGCACTGCAGCGCGATCAGGCGCCTTTAGCCTCGCTTCTCATATACCTGAAGAGGAAGGGGGGCTGGGTTCAGCTCAACCAGATCTGGCGGGAGATGGGGCCCACCGGTGGAGGCCCCTTCTGGAACCAGACAACGCTTCTCAACAAGCTCGACAAGCTGACCCGGCTAGAGGTGATCTCCATGGAGAGGAGGATCCTGCCCTCGGCCCGGTCCGGCTCCAAGAAGAAGGCCAACACATTCTACCGCATGAATCCGAGCACGCCCATATATCCCCACATATTCGGCATGCTTAGAATCTATAGAGAGGAGCCGGACAGGTACTCATCCGAGATGGTGGCCTCCCCGCTCGACCACCTCCTGGACCTGGCGGGACGCTCAGATGGCAGCGATCCCATGCTGGGCAGGGAGCTGGAGGTGGCTTTAGACCTGATAGGCGAGGTCTTCTCCGTAAGACGGGATGAGGCGAAGAGGATGGTCAGGGAGAGGATGGAGAAGAGGGGCGTGATCCAGCAGCGG
This sequence comes from Methanothrix sp., assembly GCA_018052825.1. Taxonomy (GTDB): domain Archaea; phylum Halobacteriota; class Methanosarcinia; order Methanotrichales; family Methanotrichaceae; genus Methanothrix. The sequence continues at coordinate 9,596 of JAGPMN010000022.1, read as the reverse complement.
GGGAGGCCGGCAGAGCCGAGGAGTGAGGCGGCCGGTGGCAAGCGTCCCAGCAGGAGGCGCTCTCGAAAGAGGGCGGAGATCTCGGATGAGGCGGACTAGCCGAATCTCCGGCTTTCTCCGCAGCCATCAGTGGTGGAGAGCTGAATGCAGAAAAGCTTTCTATCGCTATCTGGAAGGTTCATGGCTTATCTATCTCCTCGTACTTATGCCTGATCAGAGAATGAATATTATGGTGGAAGGCGGCTACTCCGCCTTCACGAACCTGTTCTCCAGCGTCTTCATGACATTGGGCAGCGTTGTGTACTCCATGTCCTCCATGGGCAGCCTCTGCGGCTCGAAGGGTCCGTGCGCCCGCATGTAGTCGGTGATAACCAGGCATCTCTCCCTGGCCCTGTCGAAGGCCACGTCCTTGAAGAGGTCCACTGGGCCCACAAATGTGCCATAGGCCATCTGGAAGCCGGCGGCGACAACCCTAGGCGGGCCGTCGAACCTTGTAGGATGAGCCGTCTCAAAGGAGCAGGGCATGAGGGGGCCGTTGTGGCTGCCTCGCATCCACCCCGAGACAAGATGTCCCAGGGAGAAGGGCTCCAGCACTTCGCCCAGGGCAGGCAGGCCGGACTGGCTTCGCACCAGAGCCACAGGATCGTCCTTGCCCACGTATTTGCCGGCCGTCTGGTAGAGCTTCTCAGTGCTCACGACTGCCACCGGCTCATGCTCTGAGATCTTGCTGCCAGGCTTGCAGAAGACCCTCTTGATCACATAGCGGCTCTTGGCTCCGATGAGGGCCAGCATGTCGTACATCTCTGCCGGGCAGTCCATGAATACCCTCTTGTGCTCCAGGATGTCCCAGATCTCGAATGTGAAGCCGTGGTGGCAGGCGGGATCTATCACGAGGCCAGCTGTGTTGAAGGGATCGGCAAACATCTTGAAGATGGGCAGGTTAAAGGCACCGGGCTCAGTCTTGTCCATCATGAAGGCCACAATGGGCTCGCTGGTCCTCTCGTTGATCTCCATCTCGGCGACTCCAGGCCCCATGCCGCGAATGTTTCCGGAGAAGGCATCACAGAGCAGGTCCTGGCCGGCTCCGTAGAGCTTGAGCTTCTTGGCCATCTCAGTGGCAGCCTCGAATGTCTCCCAGGCTAAAGCGTGCACCTCGCCGTTGTCGCAGCCCTTCTTATGGCTCATGAGAAGCTCCAGGTCGTCGCCACAGGACATCACCCTGAAGTCTATCAGTTCTCCGGACTTCCTGGCTTCTTCCAGCTTCTCCTCAGCGGTCTGTATCAGTGCAGGATGGACCGAAGAGTGGCCGGGATAGCCGCCAACATCGGCCTTGATCAGGCTGATTGTGATCTGTGTCATCTCAAATCCCATCCGTATTTTGATTGTCTTCAGGAGTTCTTTGCTCTTAAGTTCTATATTATCGTTTTTGCGGGTGTGATCCGCAGGTAGTCTACTCTCATTGAGTTGATCGGATCTTTGTGAATCGTATAGCTGGAGCAAAAGACGTTGATTGTAGCTGATAGGTGCTTAACATGTGACATTTGGGCTGACAGGGTCTATTGTGGCGTTTTTCATGCTCAACCACCCGGTAGAGGTACATTATCCGAGAATGAAAAGCTATTTTAATGCAACGTGGTAAATTAAAAGGAGATCGCAGGATATATAAATGTCATACTTTCTGGACTCTACATGGTACAGGATGAGAGAATTGACTTTCCAGGCCGCCTACAATAAGATCCCCCTGCAGGCTCTGCAGGAGCGCGCCAGCACAGCCCTCTCCCGCCTGAACTGCTGCGACATCTGCCCCCGCCGCTGCGGAGCGAACCGCTCAAAGGACGAGCGCGGCTTCTGCCGCACCGGCCGGCTGGCCCGGGTGGCGAGCTTCACCCCTCACTTCGGGGAGGAGGCGCCCCTCGTAGGCACCGGCGGCTCGGGCACAATATTCTTCTCGGGCTGCAACCTCGCCTGCGCCTTCTGCCAGAACTGGGAGATCAGCCAGGCCGGGGCGGGACGTGAGGTGGCGGCAGAGGAGCTTGCTGAGATGATGCTGGCACTGCAGGATGGCGGCTGCCACAACATCAACTTCGTGACCCCAACTCATGTCGTGCCACAGATAATGGAGGCCCTTATCCCCGCGAGGGAGGGCGGCCTGTGCGTCCCTTTGGTCTACAACAGCGGCGGCTACGACTCGGTGGATACTCTGCGCCTGCTGGATGGAATTTTCGACATCTACATGCCTGATGCCAAATACGGGGAGGACGGCCCGGCCCAGAAATACTCCAATGCGCCCGGCTACGTCGCGATCATGAAGGCGGCCCTCACGGAGATGCACCGCCAGGTGGGCGACCTGGAGCTGGACGGCGAAGGAGTGGCTGTGAGGGGGCTTCTCGTCCGCCACCTGGTGCTGCCCGGCGGTCTGGCCGGCAGCGAGGAGGTGGTGCGCTTCATATCCCGGGAGATCTCGCGGGACACATACATCAATGTCATGGCCCAGTACCGTCCGGAGTACAACGCCTGCCGCTTTCCCGAGCTGTCCAGGCCCATCACGGCACGCGAGTACGCTGCAGCCCTGGCTATTGCTGCGGGCCTCAGCCGCGGGCTGGCAATGCTTTAATGCCTGGCCGCCGAATAATGAAGCAAATGATTCCTTTCGAGTATCTGGAGCACACAGCAGATGTAAAGTTCCGCGCCTACGGCCGCACGCCTGAGGAGATGCTCTCCAATGCCGCAGCCGCCCTATTTGCTGCCATGATCCCCCCTGGCCAGGTGGAGAGCCGTGAGAGCTGGAAGGTGGAGCTGCAGTCTGAGGATCTGGAGGAGCTCGCATACCAGTGGCTGTCCGAGATAATCTTCTTATTCGAGACCGAGTCGGCGGTCTTCTCCACATTCAAAGTGGCACTGGAAAAGGATGGCGGAGGCATGTGGCGTCTGGCAGCCGAGATATGCGGAGAGAGGATGGACCGGGAGAGGCATTCATTTCTCTGCGAGGTCAAGGCCGTCACCCGGCACAAGTTCGGCATCAAGAAGAATGAGCTGTGGTGCATTCAGGCTGTACTGGACGTGTGATTATGGAGATCAGCAAAATCGGCGATAACATTTACGAGGTGCCAATCGGCTACCGGCCGGGCATGCGGGTGCCGGGCAGGATCTTCGTCTCCGCCGCCCTGCGGGATATGGTCGAGCCCGAGACGGTGGACCAGGTGGCAAATGTGGCCACCCTGCCAGGCATAGTCAAGCACTCCATGGCCATGCCCGATGCCCATCTGGGCTACGGCTTTCCCATCGGAGGTGTGGCTGCCTTCCGGGAGGATGGCGGCATAATCAGCCCGGGCGGCGTGGGCTTTGACATCAACTGCGGAGTGCGGCTGCTGCGCTCCGACCTGGATGCCGGTGCAGTGCAGCCGCTCATCAATACCCTCATCGACTCCCTATTCCAGGCCATACCTTCGGGTCTGGGGGCCACTGGGAGGCTGCATGCCACAGATGGGCAGCTGACGGAATCCTTTACAGCCGGGGCGAAGTGGGCTGTGGAGGCGGGCTACGGAGTGGAGGCGGACCTCTCCCACTGCGAGGAGAACGGCTGCATGGCTGGGGCCGATCCATCACAGGTTGGGGTCAAGGCCAGAAAGCGAGGCCGGCCCCAGCTTGGAACTCTCGGCAGCGGCAATCACTTCCTGGAGATTCAGAGGGTTGAGGAGATATACGACAGGGATACAGCCCACAAGTTCGGCCTCTTCGAAGGCCAGATCACAGTGATGATCCACTGCGGCTCCCGGGGGGCCGGCCACCAGATCTGCACCGATCACCTGGATGTCCTATCCAGAGCAGTGAAAAAGTACAATATCGATATCCCTGACAGGCAACTTGCCTGCGCCCCCCTCGGCACCCCTGAGGCCGATCACTACTTCGGGGCAATGGTCTGCGCCGCCAACTATGCCTGGGCCAACCGGCACATCATCGCCCACTGGACGAGGGAGGTCTTCGAGAGGTACTTCCCGGGCTGCAGTCTGGACCTGCTCTATGATGTGGCACACAACGTGGCCAAGATCGAGGAGCACGATGTGGACGGAAGGCGCGAGCGGCTCTATGTGCACCGCAAGGGCGCCACACGGGCCTTCGGCCCCAGTCGCAGAGAGGTGCCCTCCGCCTACTCAGGCCTCGGCCAGCCGGTGCTCATACCGGGCAGCATGGGAACCTCATCCTATGTACTCTGCGGCCGGGACAGGGCCCTCGACCTGACATTCGGCTCCGCCTGCCACGGTGCAGGCCGGGTGATGAGCCGAAGCCAGGCCTTAAAGCAGTTCACAGGCAGGGATGTCAGGGCCGCCCTGAATAGAGACGGGATAGTTGTCAGGGCCACATCGCCGGGAATGCTGGCAGAGGAGGCCCCCCAGGTCTACAAGCCGTCGGGGGATGTGGTGGACGTTGTGCACAATCTGGGAATAGCCACAAGGGTGGCCCGGCTGGTGCCGCTGGGAGTGTCAAAGGGATGAAAATCGATGCGCCTGTTAGTAGTATTGGTCGAGCCGCTCTACGACGGCAATGTGGGCTCAGTGGCCAGGGCCATGAAGAACTTCGGCTTATCCGATCTTGCCCTGGTCAATCCCTGCAGGATCGATGACTTCGGCCTGGCCATGGCCTCCCACGCCAGGGACGTCCTGGAGGGGGCTGCTGTCTACTCCCGCCTGGAGGAGGCTCTCGAGCAGGCCGACCTGGTTGTGGGCACCACAGGAAAGAGGCTGGACGAGGCCCAGCACCACCTGCGCCTGCACCTGCGCGTGCCCTGCCTCAGCCCGGCCGGGCTGGCTGACAGGCTTCAGGGAAAGGATGGAACGGTGGCCCTGCTGCTCGGAAGGGAGGACTGCGGCCTGAATAGCGATGAGCTGGCCCTCTGCGATATTCTGGTCTCAATTCCCACATCCCCTGACTACCCTGTCATGAACCTCTCCCACTCTGCAGCAGTCCTTTTTTACGAGCTTTACAAAAACGGCAGCGGTGGGGGCCGGGTGGAGATGGCCAGAGGGGAGAGCCTCTCTCTCTTGCGCGAGAAGGCTGAGCTGCTTTTATCCGATATAGCCTATCCGGAGCACAAGGCAAAGTTCACACTGCTCATGCTGCGCCGCATCCTGGGCCGGGCGGAGCTGACTGAGAGAGAGGCGCGCACCCTCATCGGATTGATAAAGAGGATTCGCTGGAGCCTCTCCCCGGAGCAGCGAAAGCCAACCTAGAATCTGCAGCTTCCGCCTGCCCCCTCCAGGGTCTTTGCGGTCTTCATGGCTGCCATGGCCTCCTTTTCCCGCCCTAGACACTGCATGGCCAGTGCCTTGTTGTACCAGGCCCCCGCGAAGTAGGGATCGACGGCTATGGCGGCATCAAAGCAGCCCAATGCCTCAGCATATCTCTTCTGCTGCGCGAGAACAGGAACCACATGTCGCAGTCCGGCTAGATGTGCACCATATCTGAGGCAAAGAGAGACGCCCTCGACATCGGGAAGGCAGTCGTCTTCGGCTATCCACCTGTACTCGCTCATCACCCTCGCCGCCCTTTCGCTCGGCCCGCTCCCAGGCATATATCTGGGATTCAATCTCTTGAGCCTCTGCTGTAATAATTGTTTTTCTTGAAATAGGATCACATTTATATATGTATTTGATCCAATTCAAAGAGATGCCCCTCAGCAAAAACGACATTCGCGCGCTGACCCTCATCGCCGGATCCAAAGAGCCGGTAAATCCCCGCACGCTCCGTGAAGAGCTTGGTCTGCAGAGAGAGACGGTGTCCAGGCTCATAACTCATCTGGTGCAGATAGGGCTGGTGGAGCGGCGCGGGCGCGAGACCATCCTGGCAGAAACGCCTCCGGCAGAGGCCTTCAAGAGGCTCTACTTCAGCCACCGGGCCTCCCCCCTGCATAAGCTCCTCTCCCTGCGCAGAGCGGAGCTGATCGCCAAACTGGACCAGACCCCCAGGAGCCTGGAGGCCCTGGCCGCCGAGACGGGCATCCCCAGTGACACCCTTTACGGTTATCTGAAGGGCTTCCTTTCGGTAGGAGTGGTCAGCCGCAGGAGGCATGGCAAAGCCTACATTTACTCCTTCAACTTCAAAGTCTGGCCGGAGCTTAAGGACTTCGTGACGGCGCTGCGGGAATACCAGCTGCTGCGCCTCGTGCCCCGTGAAGCCCTGCTCATCAAGAGCTACGGTGACAGCGTGCTTTTCAAGAGCATCCGCCCGCAGGACGCAACATTCACATCATTTTCTGCCTACGAGGATTACGGTATAGAGCTCCTCCTCAGGGACAACTACTACACCCTGCCCAGGAGAGAGCTGTCCGTTCAGGAGGTCTTCATCCATTCACTGGACTCAGCATGGGAGCCCTTTCAGAAGCTTTTTTGCGTGCTATTCTACCTCAAGAACAGGGATAAATTGGAGGCTATCGACCATCACATGATGAAGGATCTAAAAGCAGTGCTGCAGGGTGAGAGGATCAAAGGCTATCCAACCATGGAAGACATCGAAGACAGGATGGATCTCTATGATATCAAGCTCTAACAAGATATCCCGGCGGGAGGAGGTAAACGAACTGCTCGAGCTGCTCGGCCGGGCTCTGGAAGAGAGAGTCGAGGCTCTGCTCATAGGCGGAGCGGCCATGCTGGAGCTGGGGCTGAAGGATGCCACCAAGGATATTGACGTTGTCTGCCGGAACGAGGAAGACAGGGAGAAGCTGCTTGGCGCCTCCAGAGCCCTGGGCTTTCTGATAGTCGGCCCGGAAAAGAGACATCAGCGGTTGGGCGTCAACCGGCTGGCGGTCAAGGGCGGGCACAACCTGGACATCTTCGCCGAACAGATCTCTTACGACTTCAGCCTCTCCGAGGCCATGTGGCAGAGGGCTACAAAGATCAGGTCCTTCGGTAATTTGGTGATCAGGGATGCCTCCCGCGAGGACATCTTCATCATGAAGCTGATCGCCAACCGGCCGGGAGACGCCCCGGACTGCTCCAAGCTTGTCCTTTCAGAACTGGACTTCGATACCGTCTACCGAGAGGTAGAGGAGCAGTACCGAAAGGCAGGAGAGGCGGAGCAGAAGGTTTGGGTCACCTACATTGAAGAGGGTATAGCACGCCTGGAAGATAGCGACCTGACCATACCCATATGCGACAAGATATCCCTGCTGGCCCATGAATACCACGAAAAAGCGGCTTATAAACAATAGCTTTTGGAGAGCCGCCGCTGCGGGTGGCCTTGGCCCCCATGCCCTCAGCTCCCCCTGGCTGCAGCGCCGGTCGGCTATGTGGCGGAGGAGTGATTCGCGGTCCATCATACTGGGCTGTAGCTTATTTATTTTTGAAGCAGGCAAAATGGGTGGACGCAGCTACATATCTAGATCGGCCTGTTCTTCCCCCATCCTTCTTCTACCAGCACGGCCCGTGCAGCCGTCCGCCGGCCATGGCGCAGCGGCTGGTGGACTGAACCAGATGAAAACCGAGGCTGACTTCAAGGGCAGGGAGAAGTTCGATGTCAGGGTAGATGCCGAGGCAAATGATAGCGAGCAGCAGGTCGCATTATATCAGGAGTATGCAGGGAGATATAACATCAGGCGGAATGTCGATGTGAGCGGTGCAGCTCGCTACAACCTGCCGCATATTACAGTCACGAAATCAGGAAAGCTTGCAACGACAGCAGGCAGCCTGGTAGACTACACCATAACTGTGACCAATGACGGGAACCGTGCTCTAGGACCTGTTTATGTCCAGGACGTCTTCCCGCCAGGCTCTGAGTATGTCTACTCGTCCATGCGGCCCTCCGCCCAGAACGCCAGCTCAGCTCGGTGGACGCTCCTGTCACTGGGCATAGGAGCCTCCACGACAATCGATCTGAGGCTGAACATGACTGACGGGTATGGCAGCATAGTCAACAGGGTCCAGGCTGACGGCGGCTATGACGGTGAATGGGTCTCCGCCCAGAACTACTCAACAATACAGGGCGGCTGGCTCATACAGGGCGGCTGGCTCTCATGCTGCCCGCCCCAGATCTGGGCTGACATGACAGCTCATGTCGCTCCAGAAGACCCGCAGTCTGTCCACTACAGCATCACACTGAAGAATCGGGCGGATTATGTCATGGCAGCGACAGTCACATGCAACCTCGGACCGGACCTGGCGATGCAGAGCGCCTCACCCGATCCGGCCAGATACGGTGCCGGCCAGGCGGTCTGGAATATAATCGATTTAAAGCCCGGGGAGACGATGAGCATCGAATACGTCGCCCGGGCCCTTCACTGCGGCTCAGTCGTAAGCCAGGCTCACATAGAGGTCCATGCCCTGGATGGCTCCGGTGAGGCGCAGGCCGACGTGGCTGCACGCGTTGATATCTGCGGCGGCGGGCCGCGTGTGTCGGGGTGGCGGCCTCCTGAGTGCTTTGGCCTGAACTGCACCCAGCAGATGGGCGGGGAGGATGAGATGCCGTGCGATGCCTGCGGGCTGGCCGGCGGATCATTTGACTCGTGCACTTCATGTTTGCCCAAAGAAGCCCTGAAATTATAGTGCAGAACCGATGGAATGATACTTACTTGGCAGGCAAATCAACCTCTGGATATCGGCAATTAGTATCAATCTATTAGTGCAGCACTCTATTTGTATGCCAGAGTGAAAGGCGGCGAACTGGAAGGCCGAGGTGATGCAGGGGGTGGCCTGTGGTTTTAAATATCAATAATCTGAGATATAGTATCTATGTGTGAGGTTTTAGAGCGCAAAGAGCAACGGCAGGGTCCACCCTACGACTCTGACAGAGACAAGGCCGATGAGGCGATTGTAGAGGGCCTGATGGAGATAACAGCCCTTTCGCTCACAGATTCACTGGCAGATGAGCCCGACTATGAATGAGAGCCTGAAGAAAGGCGACATAGTCTTAGCACCTCTTTCCTATTCAGACCTGGTCAATGAGAAGCTCAGGCCGTCACTTGTGCTTTATCATGATATGGATGTGATGCAACTGACCGTTGCGTACATATCGAGCAAAGTTGTCGCCACGCCAGGTCCATATGATATAGTGATCCCCTTAGGCACGCCTTCTAGCACCAAAGCCGACCTGATATATGACTCGGTGGTAAAAGTCTGCTGGATCGCGATGGTTAAAAGGATCCTGGTGAAAAGGAAACTAGGCGAAGCGGATGAGGGGCTCAGAGGGAAGATAAACCAGGTTTTGCCCGAGGCCCTTGCCATCTAAATAATTTGTATGTGTTTAGGTGCGTGAGAGTATGTCGGTAGATGCTGATTCAGTCTGGGCGTGATTAATATAAATTGACATGCATCTAATAAGCAAACGATATCGGCAGACTATGCTCACCGAAAAGGCTCTAAATGAAAAGGCAACAGAGAATGACATGAAATGGGCCGATAGATACCGAATTCATGGACCTAAACACATACAATAATTTGTATGTGTTTAGCTCTTAACTCAATAACGTGATCCGATCAACATGGACTGCACCCCTGATAGTAGACAAATAGTTAAGCAACAGTATTTAAAGCAACCTCCATTTCGAACTTCTCCGGAGATCTATAGCCAAGAGCTGAATGCAGCCTCTTCTTGTTGTACACCTTCTC